>JAJHRM010000325.1 GCA_020832965.1 Thermofilum sp.
CACTATCTAGCACTCTCACCTTTACGCCGTCCGCATCGACGAAGAAAGTTATTTTATCACTAAACGTTGCGGCTACCTCGACTAGACCTCGCAAATCATTGGTGGTGAAAATGGCGTTGTTGTTGCCACGCTTGCTGCCGCCTTGAATTACCGCCCTGAACTTCGTCAAAAGCGGCGCTGGCGCGGTCTCTGGAGGCGGCGTTGGAGCCGCCTCTGCCTCATTTACCGGATTAACGGGGGTTTCCATTTTCCCCCACCCTAGAGAAAAAGAAAAGAAAAGGAGGGATGTTACTGCGGAAACTCGTACTGAACGATGATGCCGAGCTTAGCTGCTACTCTGTCTATCACTGCATCAAGGACTGCCGGATCGTCGCACCACGGCTCCGCGCCAAGCTCCTCAAACAGCGCGTTAATTTCCTCGTCTGTCATACCGGCTTCGCTAGCAAGCTCGTCGAGGATAGCTTTACGGTGGCTAATGAACAGCGCCGGATCGATCCTGTAAACTCTGACTTTTTCCCCTGCCATTCTCCCCACCCTAGAGAGAAAAGGGGGAAAGGAGTGAGGGTGCGGGAGCTTTACTCCGTGGCTTTGATCCACGTCTCTATGTCCTCGCGGGTTGGCCGCGGTGTTCTGCTGAGGAGGCGCAAGTCCTCTCCAACTACGCTGCTGAGCTTCTTTACGAACTCTGAGAGCGACTCGACCTTGAGAGAGCTGAGCTCCTCGAGGAGCTCGCCCGCCTCCTCGTTCGTCTCCGCGAGCTCTGCAAGTACTCCTCCGACCCTATCACGCCACTTCTCGAACGGCAAGTTCTGCACCACGTACTCTATCCTCTCTACCCTGTAGATTCCGGCTGGCACGTTCAATGTACCGCGGTACGGGTGGTACAGAACCACGTCGCCGTCATCGCTTTTGACGTACACTCTTCCGTTCTCCTGCCTGAAAACCTCACCTCTGAGAACCTCCACCTTTCCTCCGAACTTCTCTGGAAGCCTAGGGAGCTTTTCCGCGGTTGAGAGGTCGGCGTCCTCAGGAACAAGCAACACGTTGCCAAGCTTTGCATGGAGCATAGACCACTTCCGATTTTCAAAGTAGCCGGTGGTCACTGCTGCCGGTGGGAACACTGTACCCCTAAACTGCTCGTGGATAAACGTAAAGGAGGGCGTTACGTGGTAGACGAGCGTGCGCTCGCCGCCGTCCACGACGTAAATGTCTCTCTTCTTGCCGAGCCCTATGATGATGTAACCGTCGTAGTAGAACGGCTTCGGCTTAGCCTTCACGGTGTAGAACCTTATCTTCTTGATCTCGACTTCAGCCTTGAAGGAGTAGGGAACGAAAGTTATGCTTAGGGGGCCGTAGACGTACTTTGCGTCAGAGACGAAGGTGTATAGCAGTGGTTTAAGGTCGCTCCACACGCCGAGGTCAAGCTTGTCAAGAAGCTCTTTCCCAACCCTCCCCAGGCTCCCAGGAAGCACTGTCTCTTTCAGGAGAGTAGCCAGTATGTCCAGCCTTGCCTCTATAATGAGCCTGTACAGCTCTGTTTTCATCTTCTCTGACAGCTGCTCGGCGCTTCTCAGCTGCACGGCGTCGCGCTCACGCAAAGGAACAACGGGCTTGAAGAAGACGATGAAGCCCCCCTGTGTTATTGCGCCGTTCTCGTAAATCTCTGCGCCGTTCTCCTTCCTGTACTTTAGCTCGCCAAGAGCCTTCTTTAAATAAACGAGGCTGCTGGATTCGAACTTCCCTTTGTTCAGCAGCAGCATCAGCTTAGAAGTGAACGGAGTAGAGACGGAGAGTAAGCAGAGTATGCTGCCGCGGTGGCGCTCGAAACCAAGAACCTCGATACTTAGATCACCAATACCGATTATCATTTTCCCACCCTTAAAGCGCGCTTGATCCGCCCCCCTCCCCCACCCTAGAGAAAAAAAGGGGGAAAGAAGGTTGCGAGAGGCGCAATTACTCGTGCCCCGCGCGCAGGTACTGAACCCTCTCCACGCGGTAGACTCCGGCTGGCAACGTTAATGTACCATGCTCGGGATGATACAGCACAATGTCGCCGTCACTTTTGACGTAATAGTTGCCATCCGTCGTCACTATTCGTCCCTGTAGAACCCTCAGCTTGCCTGCCCAGTCAGGTAACTGTTCCACCTTCGCCTCCGAGGGAGCACTCTCTGAGGGGGTGAACAGGATGTCGCCCAAGCGGCGCTTGAATAGGTTCTCCTTGTTCTCCTCAAAGTACTTCGGGTCGAGGGCAGCCGCGGGGTGTAGAAGATCCCTGTACTGCTCGTAGGCGTAGACGACGTGGGGTAGCTCGTAGTATACTGAGACGCGCTCTCCGCCGTCCACTACGTAGATTGTCCTCCTCTTGCCCAGCTTCACAACGGTGACGTTATCGTACCCGGCCAACCTGAAGATCTCTGGTCGAGCCTTGGTGACCCTGAACTTGATCTTCCCGAGCTCGAACTGTGCTTTGAAGCTGAAGGGTATGAAAGTTATGCATGCCTTATTAATCCAGTAGACCTTGTTTGAGGCGAAGGTGTGAAGAAGCGGTTTTAGGGGCGTCCACACTCCAAGGTCGAGGCTCTCGATGAAGCTATGTATTCCGTCGCGCAGGAGCGGGCTCTCCTCGCTCAGGGCGGCGATGAACTTTGTTAACAGCATGACCTTGTGCTCGTCAAGAAGGATGTAGAGCAGTTCTCGCTCCTCCGGCGTCAGATCCTTCCGCAGCTGCTCAACATTGACATCCTCTTCTCTCACTCGTAGCACGGGCTCAGAGAAAGAAATCCATCCAGCAGCAGTTATCTTCCCTCTCTCGTAGACCTCTGTCCCGCTCATCTTCCGAAAGACGAGCTCTCCTAGAACTCTCTGAACATTCACTGACCTTACCTCCTTGAACTCTCCTCGAGAGATGAGGAAGAGCACAGGCTCCTTGTAGGGCACGCTGACCCTTAAGACGAAGAGGTTGCCGCTGCGATGTCGCGAGTGGCAGCGCCACGAGAAAGCGTCGCAGACGGTGCAGAAATGCTCTGCGCCTAGAACCTCGATTTTAACCTCGCCTACGCTTATGCTTGTCTCCATCTCCCCCACCCTAGAGAAAAATCACTCTTCACTCTCTCCCTCCTTCTGTTCCTCCGATCTAGCTTTTTCAAGTTCCTCGAAGAAAGCAGAGGCTTTGCGCAGCGCGTGCGCCACCATCTTTAGGAAA
>JAJHRM010000039.1 GCA_020832965.1 Thermofilum sp.
CCTTATACTGAAGACCGATATCCTCCCACGTGTAGGTGTCGGTCCCCAATCTTTTCATTACGACAGCCAGCTCTCCAGCCTGCTCCGCTATCTTGTCTGGGGGAACATTCATCTTCTTTAAAAACTCCTCTGCGATGGTTCGCAGCTCGGTGTTCGAGAAGTCTTCCACCAACTTTAACATATAACACAGGAATGACTCTTCCGGATCGCCCGCTCGCGCGCTTGGGATAAAGTTGTCGAAGATGGGAGTGAGGAGGGGGCTGACCGCCAGCAGCGCTAGCAGCAGCGCGGGCAACCTTCTCGCATGCCTTTGCGGCTCCGTCGGGAAGAAGGGTGAAAAAACGGGTTTTTAAATGGCGCGCTAGAGGGGTTCCACCAGAACGGTATCCCCCGTCGATAGGGCGTTGAAGAGACCGAGGACGATGTGGCTGGTCGGGAGCGCGGATCGAGCGTCCGGGATCCCGTGCGCTGACAGGCAGAGAACGGCGGCCCTACGCAGCTCGCTCATCCACTCCAGGGCGGCCGCCTCCTCCGGCGTGCGCGGTCGCGGGAAGGGCACCAAGCCGCGCTTGCGCGACCCCTCCCTCTCCAGCACCTTGCTCCAAGGCTGTGGCATACTGAGCTCCCCGAGCTGAACGCCGGCTTGGGCGAGCGCCTCCCTCAAGCTCTCGCGATACTTCAAGGCTTGAGCCAGCCACCGAGCCCGAACGTAGAGGAGGCGAGAATGGGGAGGGTAGGGGACGTGCTCGCCCGACGCCAGCGCCGCCAGCTCAGCCACCTGCCCGAGCGCTTTCAGCTCCATCTCAAGGTGGAGCACGCCGCGCACCAAGGGGTCGCTCCCCCACTCCTCCTCGGGGATGTCGTAGGGGTCGGGTAGAGCGATGAGGAACACCGCCCGCACCGGGCGCCTCCGAGGACTCATCCTGTACCTCCCGCGCAGCGGCGGCGCGTCCACGACCGCCACGTCCCGCAGCGCCTCCTCCTCTTCATCAAGGGGTTTCGTGCCGAGCAGGAGGAAAGCCAGCTTCCGGAGACCGAGCGCGTGCAGAAGCACGTAGAGGTAGCGTGGATCCTCGTAGCATATATCGGGCATCGAGGTAAAAGCCTCCAGCTCCTTCCCCGTCAGGAAACCTCCCATATTCTCGAAGCAACCGGCGAAGTGCATGAACACGTGCTTAGGCTCGTCCAAGCCCCTGATCGTGACGCGCTCCGCCCTTACCGCCTCCCTCGGATCCGCAAGCTCCAAAGTCTCGTAGTCGGGGATGGGGCGCTTCACAGCTCTCCCCTTCAAGGGATCCGTGACCTCAACCTCGAAACGCTCCACGCGAACAGCGCGCGAAACCGGCTTAAAAAGAGCGCGCAGACAAAAGCCCGAAACTAAAGCGAGGCAACACCCGCGCAGGCCGCCGCGCGCGCAGCCTCAAAACAGTCTTCCGCGGAAAGAATCTCGTTGAGCCAGCTCAGCGGAGCCCGTTGAACCGGTTCAGCGGGACCACCTCTCGTTGAGCTGGTTCAGCGAGCCCCGTTGAGCCAGCTCAACGAGAGCCTTTCCGGGGAAACGGGCCGAGAGGGGCGGATCGGAGGGGAGAAAGGGGACAACCCTAGCGCTGGCTAGCCGGCCCCCCACCACCCCGCGAGGCTCTAAGCTCGCCGAACCCTTTCCTGAAAAGCTAGAGCGCCTTCAGCGCCGCCCTCGCGAGGGCGGGCAGCTCGCGCAGCCTCAAGACGCCGAGGAGGTGCAGCAGGAGCAGGTCGAGCAGCGCGAGCGGGGGCGAGGAGAGCGGGCCGAGCACCAGGCCCAGCAGCGAGAGGGCGGCGGAGAGCGGGAGCGGCGCCAGCGCGCGGCGGCCCACCAGGCGCAATGCGAGCAGGCAGGCCGGCAGCAGGCCCAGCGAGAGCGCGAGGCCCGAGCCCGCGCCGGGGAGGAAGCGGGGCAGCAGCGCAGACAGCGCCGCGAGCGGCAGCGAGCCCGCCAAGCCCAAGGCGGCCAGCTCGCGCCACCTGCCCTCAGCGTTGCAGCGGGCGGAAGCCGCCGAGATTAAAGCGACCTCGACGGCGGCCGGCGCGGCGAGCGCGAGAGCCAGCGGGCCGGGCGAGAAGCCCCTACCGAGCAGCGGGAAGAGCAGGGGGGAGAGCGGGGAAGCGAGAGCGATTGCGAGCGAGGTCAAGCCCGCCGCCACGCGGGCGCCCTCCACCGCCAGGCCCCCACCGCCCGAAACCATGAGGGGGATGCTCGAGGAAGCGAGCGAGGAGGAGAAGGAGGAGAGCACGAGCACCGCCATCGCAACCAGGTAGAAAATGCCCGCCTCGCTCGGCCCGGCGACCCGCTCCACCAGGACCACGCCCAGCGAAGCGGCGAAGCCCCCGGAGAAGTTCAGCAGGTAGTTGCCCGCCGCAACCACGAAAACGCCCCGCCAGCCGCCCGGGCGCGCGAAGCCCAGCTTTAGGGCGGCGAGCGCCAGGCCGAAAGCCAGCGAAGCGAGCGAGGAGAGGAAGACCGCGGGGAGCGGCGGGAAGCCCGCGAGGGCGAAAAGCAGCTTCGCGAGCGAGCCCAGCGCCTGGAACGCGAAAGCGGAGCGGTAGGCGCCCGCAGCCACCAGCGCGCCCAGCACCGGCCCCGAAGAGAGCGAGAGCGGCACGAGCAGCGGCGCCCACCGGCCCCCCAGCGGCACCAGCGCCAGCGCACCCCCGCAGCCGATCAGGAAAGAGGCGAGGAAGCCCGCCCAGAAAGCTGAGGCACCGCGGAGCGGAACCTCCCTCAGCGCGTGCTGCAGGAAACCGAAGTTCAGCAGCGCCGCCGCAACGCCAGCCAACCCCACCTCCGCCGCAGCCCCACCCACCCCCGCAGGCCCAAAGCGCGCCGCCACAACCGCCCAGAAAGCGAGCCCAGCCAAAGCGTTGAGCAGCGAGTACGCGGTCAGCCAAACCGCGCCCGAAAGCGCCCGCCCAACCCCCTCAGACGCCATAGCTAGAACTTCGCACCTCACCTATATTAAACGCTTCGTGACAAGCCGAAATGCTATTGTAAACCGGTAGTGCGGAGACGCGGGTGCTCACTTAGTATGGAGTGGCAATCTATCAAGCAAGAAGTCCTTAAAGACGGGACATTCGTGATGCGGAAAAATGCTTTTACAGTTTTTCTATACCATTATTAATTTTATTCTTAAAACTAGAAAGATGAATCTATGCAACACATATTCTAAAAGAAACGGTATGCATTAAACCTAATACTTACGCATTGGCCGCAAGAAAACAAGGATAAATGCCGCAGCTGCAGTACCTACAAGCTGGTAATACGCATAAATGGCTAGCCGATCAGCTGTTACCGAATCATTAAAAACGAATTTGATAGCGGCAATCATAAGTAACCCCATAGAAGGTAGGACAAAAAAGACCTGAGGGTTCTCTTTCAAATAATTCACTACGTTCATCAACACGTGTACTTCGCTTTTCAAAATCAACTGTCCTCTAAGGAGGAAAGAGAAACATTTGAGCACGGCGGCGACAAGCATAAGTGCTGATGGCTCATCCTTCAGAGTCACAACCCCATAGATGGCCAATCCGAGCGAGGCGAGAGCAACAGGTAACCACCGCCTCCTCATATAGACTGCCATTACTCCTAGTGCATAACTGAAGAATGGAACCAAAGGATTCGCACCTATATAACAGGCAAAACCCCCTGCTAGCAACTCAAAAAACATTGCCAAAATTATTGGAAATTTTCTAAGATCAGCCTTATGAGTTAAAAATACATTCATAATAAAAATATGTAACGATTTCCATTGTTATAATAACATTGCATTTTTGACAAAGCTTTCCAAACATAAAAAGACTAATAAAAATACTGTAAGCAACACGCATCAAATGAAGCTTACATTAACAATTATCGTTACTAATTAATTAATGTTCTTTAAAAATAGTTTAATATTATCACATATATAATGAATTTCTTCCTCCGTGAGTTCTGGAAACATCGGTAAGGAAAGGACTTCTTTTGCCACTTGTTCTGTTACTGGTAGCCTAGGTATATCGTTTAATAAATTCTTATAAGATGGTTGCTTGTGCACAGGTATGGGATAATGAATTCCGGATGATATACCTTTTGATGCTAAGAAATTCCTTAATTCTTCTCTCTGTTTAGTCCGTATGACATAAAGGTGATATACATGCTTTCTCCCCTTGACTTCGCTAGGAGGAATTATCAAGTTACTTAAATCCATAAGTAATTCATTATAAAGCTTAGCATTAGCTCTTCTTTTTTCATTCCACTTATCTAAATATTTAAGCTTAACGCGCAATATAGCTGCCTGTAACTCATCTAACCTACTATTATAACCTATTAATAAGTGTTTATACTTTTCTATCTGCCCATATTCTCTAAGCATTCTTATTTTCTCAGCAAGATCTTGATCGTTAGTAACTACCATTCCCGCGTCACCGTATGCGCCTAAATTTTTTGAAGGGTAAAAACTAAAGCATGCAATATGACCAAAACTACCAACTTTTCTTCCTTTGTATTCTGCACCATGAGCCTGAGCAGCATCTTCAACTACATAAATTCCCTTTTCTTCAGCAAGTTCCATTATCGGATCCATATCGCATGGCAAACCATAAAGGTGAACAGGAATTATGGCTTTTGTCTTATCAGTTATCATTTTCTCGATTTGTCTAACGTCTATAGTATAGCTTTCCGGGTCTATATCTACAAATACTGGAGTACCATCATTATGAACTATACTATCAACTGTTGATACAAATGTAAAAGAAACAGTAACAACTTCATCTCCAGATTTTACTCCTAATGCTTTTAATGCGAGAAATAGTGCATCAGTACCAGATCCAACACCTATAGCATATTTAACTCCTATGTACTCTGCAAATTCTCTTTCAAACGACTTAACATTTTCTCCAAGTATAAACATTCCATTGTTCAATACTTCTTCGATTGCTCTATCTATTTCGTTTTTAATACTTAAATATTGCCTTCTCAAATCAACTAGTGGAATCTTCATTCGTACCCCCTTAGTTCCTCCACTCTTTTATAAACGCGCGCAGGGACACCATACACGACCGTGTAAGGTGGCACATCTTTTGTCACAACCGACCCAGCTCCAACAATTGCGCCCTCGCCAATAGTCACCCCTGGCAATATTGTTGCGTTAATTCCAATTTTAGTCCCTCTTTTAATTGTTGGACCTTTTATGCGCTCCTCAGAGAAAACGCCCGTAGGATATTTTTCATTAGCTATCATAACCCCTGGCGCAATGAATACATCATCTTCTATTGTGGTAAGTTGCGCAATATAACAATGAGAATGTATCTTTACATTATTACCTATTTTACATCTATAATCAATGATTGTATTACTCCAAATCTTTACATTATTACCTATAATATTTTCTTCGCGAATTATGACATTATGTCCTGTCTCAAAATCATCTCCTATCTTTGATCCGAGATAAATGATAGTTCCGGATCTTATTATTGCGCGATTTCCAATAATTAACGTCAGATCCTTTAGCTGCCGAGATGGTGTGTATCCCACCTGCGCTGTCTCATCGATGTAGCAATCCTTTCCCAGCCTAACAAAATTACTGTTTAGAATCATGTTCTCACCTCCACTAGAGCACCTGCATTATTTATGGATTCCTCTACGGCTTCTAAAACTCTTACAACCATAGCGCCATGTAAACAGTCAGTTAATGGCTCCTTTCCGGATTTTATAGACTCTATAAAATGCATACATTGCACCAAAAGAGGTTCAGATTGCTGAATAGGAGGAAGAATTATTGCACCCTCTTTAAGTAAAAATTTACTAAATTTTAATGTGTTATTTTGAATTTTAGAAGAGAATACCTTTTTGTTATAAATTGTTATTGGAGAATTTTTATTCATATCATCAAATTTTAGCATGAATTTTGATCCCATTAGATACCATGTGCGTATTTTTTCTGCCGCGTACCAGCTTACAGTTAAGTTGAATTGAAAATCATTATCAAATATAAAACTAATATTAGCATAATCATAAATCCCTTTTTCTTTTTGTAAAAATGCCAATGCATGCGCAGTTACATATCGAGGCAGCCTATTTAAAATATAATAAAGCATAGCTACATCATGTGTAGCAAGATCCCAAGTACAACTCGCGTCGCTTCTGATGGGCCCCAGGCCTAACCTTAAACCTATGCCGTAGTAAAGATCTCCAAAATTTTCCTGACTTAAAAAATCTTTAATAAACTTTACTGCAGGATTATAACAGTAAATATGTCCTACCATCAATATCTTACCAACCTTTTTGGATAAACTACATAATTCAAGCGCCTGCTTATAACTCATTGTGAGTGGTTTCTCAACCAAAACATGTTTCCCTGATTCCAACATCATCTTAGTAAGCTCGTAATGCGTGGAAGCGGGCGTGGCAATAATAACTGCTTCTATTTCCTCATCTTCCGCAATTTTTGTTGCATCATTTAAAAATATAATGTTTTTTGCTATAGCTAATTTTTCATATTTTGAAAATTTGCTGATATCTTTATCACATACATATTTTAATTCGACTCCCTCGAGATTTAATAGGACTCTGAAATAGTTAGCTCCCCAGTATCCTAAACCTATCAAACCTATACGAATTCTTCTATTTTCCAACACCAATCACCAGTATGTACGTAACCTATAAGCAGTTCACCCATATCTGCGCGCGCTAGCTATTAATTTATATTTATTTAGCTTCCTAATATGATAAAATATTATTAATAATAAAGTGCTGGTTAAAGTGAAAATCCATATAATCAATCCTTTAACCAAATATTTTTGAGGATCATAGAATATAACAGCATAGTATTCACCTTTAGCAGTATTAACATACCATCCATTTGCAAAACCGTTAACTATAGTATGAATAATTTTTTCATTAGAAACCCTTTCTAAAAATAAAATCCATTGTGAATCATATATTTGACTGAAAACAATAAAAAATGATCCATTTGTTCTTATATATATCCTATAATAAGTAGGCGAAGATTCTAAAATTTTAATATCAGCTTCGGAAATACCTATTGCATTAAACCTATCATCGATAATATATGCTATATTTGAAGTATTTATAGAGACATTAATTAAAGAAAACGTTTTTATAAATGAATCAGAATTATTAAGCCGAACTATTCTTAGTCCAGAGGCCGCGTAAATACGTGGCTTGAAGATAGTATCTGAAACCTCGTAGAGCGAAACACATTTACCTATCACTATTGGTTTCAGAAAATGTAAACTAGACAAATAATTTATTACGGCATTATAACCTGGATACTTTGAAATCCACACAGGATCAGATGGCAATGTATTATTAAATACGATTATATACGCGATATTAAATAAAGATAAAAGTGTTGGATATCTATGCAACTCAAACGAATATATTATTTCAGCGACTTCGGCTCGAATATCATAGTAAGCTCTAGTTGAAATATACGGATATCTTACATGTATTGAATCGTGAGTTATTACTCCCCATGGAGAGTTAAACAAGTCAGGTTGTTGACCCGCAGCTGGAACAAGATAATTTGATCGATGACATTCTGAAGGAACATACAATGGAAGCAAAGTCATAGGTATCGGAAGAATATACCCCCTCTTTTGCGCTTTCGCTATATAATTTATAGCAATAAAATAATCCTCTGACGGCTGAAAAATATCTAGCGTTGAATCATACATACTCTTCCTATATGTTAATCCCAAATCACCAGAGGCCCAAGGTAATAAGGTACTTATTATAAGGATACAAACAAATAATAATGTAACACTTCGTAGACGTAGAGATTGCCTGGAAATAAAATTATAAATCGCAAAAGTTGTTAATATTGATAACGAAAGAGACACGGGAATAGAATAATATTCAAAAGACCTTAAAAACAAGAATACAGGAATCTTATATAAATAATCGAACACAATACCAATAAATAAGGGGCATGATAAACCGAGAAATATTAGGTAAGAGAAAAATGCCCATATTAAGAGAGAATTAAACCTTTTACTATTCAAAAAAATAGAAAATAAAAATAATAATGCACTAATTATTAAAATTATAAAAAATATTTGAAAATTATACGGAACTGAAAGAATAAATGTTCCCCTTCGGTAAATATCCATCTGCCAAAATGAGAGAAAAGGTGAAGGTATGTTATATAAAGTAGCAAAAACAGAAACCTTTCCTAAAAAGTTTTGCTCAAAAATTATAGGAAAGAAATATCCTAAATAGAAGGCAAATGAGGGAATAAAACTTAAAATAATTTTAGAAAAATTTTTTCTAAGAACAATTATAAAGTACAGTAAGGACATCATATAAACTAATATTGTTGCAGAAATAGAAGAAGACGAAATTAAAGTAATCGTAAAGTAAATAAAGAGAACAGATTTTATAGAAAGAGGTTCCTCATAGAAATAAATCATAGCATATATAGCTAATGGAAACAACGAATTAGCTAAAAGAACAGTCAAACTCCCAGCTAAAAGGAAATAGAAAGTAGATGGCCCAAATCCATAAATTATACTACATATAAAGAAATATAAAAGATTATGATTGTAATAATTATTAAATTTGCTTAAATAAATTAACAACAAAAACGCATTAAACCCCGAAACAACTGGTACTGCAAGTAGAAGTAATTTCTGTACGTATCGCGGTTCTCCAAATCTAGCGACATTAGAAAAAATGAACCAAGGTAAAGAATAACCATATAATCTCGGAAATCCAAGATCATCGTAATCCCACGCTTGCAACTCCCTACTAGCCGCAAATTCATAATAAATAGAGAGCGTCGGATAATGCCAATCCCAATTATGCCCTATGAATCCATTATTAAAAAGGTATTGCCTCAACAAAATAGCAGAAAGTATTACATAAAATAATAAACATATGAAGTATTTAAATACATATCTCATATTAATCTGTCACTTTAGTACTTTCTGCAGAATATGTTATATCATAAATTTTTAATAAGAAATTTTCTAACAATCTATATGATATTTTTAACAATACCCAAATAATTCCGTCAATAGGATCTTCAATCAATGTTTTAATAAACGATTTCATAAATAAACCAGTAGGAGTACGCCAGTAATTGTACATATATTTCCATTCAGGATATTCATTAACTAATTGTCGTTGTCCTATTTCAAATCTTGCATTTTCTATAATAAAATCTCTCCAGGATAAAGGTACTGTAAAATGAATACAAACCTCCGGATAATATATACTTTTAAGTCCATATTCTCTAACTTTAAAGAATATAAATGAATCTGGGTCTAACAAATGTTTTGGTATTTTGAATGTAAAATATTTACGCTTAGCAGCAAAGACTCGCCCTATGAGTATCCATTGTCCTGTGCTACGTAACCTATCCGTAAGTTTTACACCGAAGCACATCGCCCTCCCAATGAGAGTAGAAAACGATCTTTTAGTAGGGCAAAAACGCGGCGATACAACAGCTACATCATCTCTGTTAATTAACACATCAATAAGTTTATCCAACTCTTTAGGATCAAAATCTATATCAGCATTAAGCCATATAAATACATCTCCCTTGCATTTTTCTACCAGAATATTAAATGCCTCATTTACATTTTTGCGTTCTTTAAAGTAAATATGTCTAATAATTTTATAAACCTTAGCTATTTGATCTATAATTATAGGAGTACGATCGAGACTACTATCCACTATAAGGATTTCTTCAACATTATATTTTGTATATTTCGCAAAAAGTAATACTTTCATTAGGAGTTTCCTTATATTTGCTTCTTCATTATAACATGGAATTAATATACTCACAGTCAAATTCTTAGACATATTTAAAAGGCATTAACTAAGCGCGCGCGCGACAGTTCTATCCGATGAAAAAGCATCAATAATTATTAATTCTATCTTTTCCTTTGGATAAATTTGTTCAGCGATAGAACGCAAACACTTTTCTAAGGTTTTTTCACTATTACGTGTAGGGATTATGATAGAAATCTTTGGCAAGTCTAAGTTATAATCTTTCATAAACCTGATGAAAATACCACCTTATTTTTAGTGAAGATTTTTCGCAATAATTTTAGAACAGACTTCTTTATTAAGCGCGCGCGCTCCATGTGGAACAAATAATATTTTTCTTTTATTAACACCATATTTCTGTAGTACAAAAACGTGTGAAAGGGAATGAACAATAATCACATCAGAAAACCTACAAGTAAAATTATACACGTAATATAAACCTATTTTCACTATAAGCGGGGGGATAATAGAACCTATTTTTCCATACATTTCTTTAATAAATTTACGCGTGATCAATTCAGGGTCTAAAATTGTATGGAGTGTCGTTATACATGGTTTTCGGGCGAGGTATTTCACTAGCAATAGTAGGATAGGGGAAAAGAGGATTGTGAATGTATTTCCAAACATATTGAATTCATGTTGTATATGAACAATATGTACTCTTTGTTTGATAGAAAATAACGGTATTTGAATGGGATAAAGGTAAGAAGTCCAACAAGGTACTACCTTAGTGTTGATTTCTGAAGGATTCTGTTCGTTCTTTCTGGAAAAAATATAAAAAATACGGGAAGATTATAAAAACCGCGAACAAATTTTCTTGAATAATGCTCTTGTGGAAACCTAGTGACTAGCCCTACCTTCAGTATTTTATTCACGGGTAATTTTATTTCATGAGATATATATTTCTGCACGTAACACGCGCTTTAGCAATGTTATAGGTCGAATCTTATAATTAAGTTATCCATATACATTACCAAGGATAATTAATTAAAGAAGTACATTTTTGATATTTCCCTCGGATGAAAGTCGATTTAAAATGAAAAATACATTGATACCCAGTTTATTAGTTTTTTAATACCGCTTTCAAGCGATACCGTTGGTTCCCAATTTAGTAAGTTTTTAGCCTTATTTATATTTGAGACATAAATTTTCTGATCAGCAGGTCTCCAATCTGCAAATGATATTTTCGGGTTTAATCCAGTCATTCTTCTAAGCATTTCTAACAGCTCTAACAGAGATAACGAGTTTCTAGGTCCTCCTCCTATATTAAATACTTCATGCTTAAGGTTCGAGTTTAGAAATTTATCGAAAGCATCGACCAAATCTTTTACGTAAAGTACGTCTCTGACTTGCTTTCCATTTCCGTAAATTGTTATGGGTTTTCCGGTGAGGGTGGCTATGGCGAACCAGCTTACCCAGCCTTGGTCTTCGACTCCGAATTGCCTTTCTCCGTAGATGCAGCTCATTCTGAAGACGCCTGTTTTTAGGCCGTAGGTGTGCGCGTAGTCTTGGACGTAGATGTCGGCTGCCAGCTTTGAGCAGCCGTAGGGGGTGTGCCCGCATAGGTCTATCGGGAACGTTTCAGGTATTCCTTCTCTAAACTTTGGGTCGGCGTACTCGTACCTGGTTTCCTTCTCGATGACGGGTATTTTGTTCACGTTTTCCCCGTATACCTTGTTTGTCGACGTGAAGATCACGCTCGCGTCCGCCAGTCTCGCCGCTTCTAGGACGTTGAACGTGCCTAGGGCGTTGATTTCGAAGTCTAACCTCGGATTGGTTATCGACGTGGTCACAGCGACTTGCGCAGCGGTATGAACAATCGCATCGATACCTTTCGCAGCCTCTTTAACTTGCTCAAAGTTTCTAATATCGCCGTTAATCATTTTTATATTTTTGTATTTTTTAAGATAATTCCAATTATAAAGAGGGTCGCCCACAACTTTTTCTAATATTTTAGTTCTCGATAGATTATCAAAAACTATGACTTCGAATCCCTTTTCAGCATAGTATTCAGCTACATGCGACCCCACAAATCCAGCTCCTCCTGTTACAAGTATTTTCATATCAAATGCCTTCACACAAGTTATTATAAACTTTCTCTATTACCTTGTTCATCAGCATTGCTGCTCTATCCCATGTGAATTTTAAAGCCTCTTTACGAGCATTCGTGGACATTTCTTCTCTTAATGTTTCATCAGACAAAATAGCGATTATACTTTTAGCTAGTGCATTTATGTTCTTAAAGGGAACTAAAAAGCCGGTAATGCTATGTTTGATCGAGTCTCTTAAGCCTGGAACATCGTAGCCAATAGAGGGGGTTCCACAGGCAGCTGCCTCAGTCACAGATATGCCCCAACCCTCTTTTGTCGATGGTAAGACGTGGACCCAAGCTTTTTGAAGAAATTCCCTCTTTCTCTCCCCTGTAACAAAAGGATAAAAATAAACCGATTGTGCCAAATTTAAAGCGTAAACCAGTTTCATTATGCGTTTCTCGTATTTTGTTCCTCTACAACCTACAATGTATAGTTTTGCATCTGGTATTTCTTTTTTAACGATTTTAAATGCTCTTACTAGATCGTCGACATTTTTATAAGGAACAATTCTATTTAAATAGAGAACACTTGGATATTTAGTTTTTTCTCCAGGAACATAAAAGTCGATATCTACCCCTGGCTTAATAACGTTTACTTTATCATTGGAAAATCCTAAACTTATTAATTCAGATTTTATACTTTTGGAGAGCACAACAGAATGCATATCAATATAAAATTTCTTATAGATAAAGGGTTCAATATTTTTAGCCATATATGCCATAGGTTTTGGAAGTATTTTATAAAATATTTCACCAGTAAGCTGAAAAATTAGAGCTACTTTTGGTAAATCATTAACATAGAGTGGTGTAAAGAAAGGAATTGTATTTATACTATCTATCACCAAGTCAGTTTCATTTTTAATTTTGTCAAAAATTTTTTTGGCCTTAATATAAACTGTAGTTTTATTCCCTTGTCTGATAATTCTTATTCCATCAATTTCCTCTTCGTTCTTGGCATTCCTGAATTTAGCTGCAAACAGAATAATCTCATGTCCTTCTTTAACTAACCTTTTAGCAATATTGTGAATATAAACTTCCGCACCTCCTGCTTCAGGATTCTTTATATCTCTCCAATTTAAAATTAGAATATTTAACCTTTTCATAATCCCTTCCTATATAAAAAGTAAAATTTATTCATCGAATTGAACCTATTAAAAATCTCTGATAGTATTTATTAATTTTTAATCTGTACGCAATTCCTAATAAATCTTTCGCCATTCTAAATATTTCTTTTGGTTTGAATTGTTCTTCTAGCTGTAGTTTTACTGGTAGCTCGATTATCTTGTAGCCTAGGAGGTTGGCTACGGCTAGTAGCTCCGCGTCGAACGCGTATCGTTTGACGAATTGTGTTTTCATGATTTTTTCTAGGGCTTCTCTTTTGAATGCTTTTAGTCCTGTTTGCGTGTCCGTCACTTTCACTCCAATGAGCAGCCGGGTTAGCGCGTAGAAGCATTTGCTTAATATTTTTCTCGTGAAAGTTGTTTTGACTTTTGATTTTGGGTGCCACTTGGAGGCGATCGCTATGTCGGCTTTTTCGAGCGCTTTGAGGTAGGGGGGTAGGAGTTCTGGGGGTATTTCCAGGTCGCTGTCTATGAAGGCTACTAGTTCGCCGGTGGAGTGCTGGAGACCTGTCTTGATGGCGGCTCCTTTTCCCATGTTTCGGGGGTGGCTGACGACTTTCACGTGGTTGTCGAGTGCGGCGCACTGGAGCGCTTTGTCCCTCGTCTTGTCCTTGCTTCCGTCGTCTACCACTATTATCTCGTATTCGTAGCCTGCTTTTCTCAGCGCGTTGCTCACCCTCTTGATCGCTTCCTCTATCGTTTCTTCCTCGTTGTAGGCTGGGAGTATGACTGATGCTTTCAGGTGTTTTCTTTCCTGCTATGTTTCAAGCCTGCGCTCGAAGGTTTGAATGCTCTGTGCAGGGTGGATACTCTTTGGGGTTTACGTATCATGTTGCCACCTCGGGCCAGTAGGCTTTTGGTGTGTTGAGTAGGGAGAGCCCCACCTGCATGGTCATCTTTATGTCGAGGAGCCACTCCAGGGCCTGGTAGTAGCCTAGGGAGAGGGCCTGCCTCACCCGCTGCTCGACTACCCGCATGCCGAGGGCGAGGGCTTGAGCCCTCCTCGCCAGGGAGGGTAGAACCTGGGTGATTATCTTGAAAAGGGTGGAGACTAGGGTGGGGCTCCTTATCACCGAGAACGAGCAGGATATTTTGAGGATTGCCCGCTCCTCCGGGCTTAGCCTCCAGTACAAGCCGGTGCGCAGAGCTCGCTTGTAGGCGGCGCGCACCGCGCTGCCGTCGATGCACGCTGGAGTGGAGGCGAGCCCGGAGGGGCTATTCATATCGTTCACCCCTTTCTCCTCCCCCTTTTAAAGTTTGCTCACGTTTCGCCGCCGGTTTGTCTTGGGCTTTTGTTGCGCTCTTTTTCGGATGATCGTCTTTATGGTGTGCTTCCCGCGTAGTAGCCGATCCTCATGGCAGCTGCTCGGAGGGG
>JAJHRM010000326.1 GCA_020832965.1 Thermofilum sp.
AGCATGATGCTTCACACCCCGAGGCTTCCGCAAGGCAATGCCAGCCCCGGAAGCTGCGACCGCAGGGCCGCCTTAAGCATTGAGAAAGTGGTGGGGAGGCGGGGAGAGCCTCGTCAGCGAACAGTCTGTTAAAGGCGATCCCAGAGCCCTCTCTATAACCGATAGAACGCATAAACCCGTGAAGAGCGCTAGCCGCAAGACTCGCTGAACCAGGTCAGCTACGGCCGCTCTCCTCACCGCTCAGCGACGGAATTGCACATCATCCACGCTGTCGGCGCGGCGCTAAGCTAAAAAGGCTGCTCCTGCCGCCGTGCGCTTCACGAGGCTCGTTCTCGACAACGAGCTAAGAGCTAAATAAGATTGCGTGAGAAGAGCGCGTGGGTAAGAAGAAAGTATGCTCAGAGTGCGGGAGCTGCGCGCGCCAGACCCTCAACGCTGTATCAGCAATGGGCGCCCTGCTAGAGACAGCTCCTCCCAGCTCATAAGCCTCGCCACGGAGACGCTTACGAGCGGGTGGGTCGGCGTCGTCACGCCTACCGCCAGCACGATGGACTTGGGCACAACCCTCTCGGGGTTCTCCCCGCTGAGCGCTGGCTGGTACTCAAAGCTCGTGTAAGCGAAACAGAGGACAGCTGCGCCGACGAGGACAGCCGGCTCAGTGTTCGCGGAGGAGTTTAACGAGAAGTGCTCCGCCAGTTCAGGACAGACAATGCTAGAAGCAGGGTTACGGTGACGGGCACTATTCACGACTCACCCAGCCCGAAGAGCCTCGTGAAGTAGCTGGAGAAGACCAGCCCGACGGTGGCGCGCCTGCAACCCCCGCCGAAAAACAGCATCCACGCCGCCATGAAGGCTACAAGCCTGCTCTTCGGGAAAGCCTCAGCCACATACGTATACGTGCTCGCCGCGGTCGTAAATATCGAGGAGAGCTCCGCATAGGAAAACGCTGTAGCGACAGCTATCACCGCCGAGAAGGCGACACTCATCCACACAGCGTCCCCAACGATCCCAGCGGCCCTACCAATCAACACATAGATGCCGGCGCCAAGTATAAGCCCAACACCGAACAGCGTCGCATAG
The DNA here is from genome assembly GCA_020832965.1 of Thermofilum sp. The sequence goes on from JAJHRM010000326.1 coordinate 1,081, forward strand.
CCCAGCCCAAGCTCCCTCTTAAGCTCCGACATACAAGTAGAAAAAAGAGAAAAACTAAAAAACCTTTACCCTACTCCCTCAGCTCCGCCGAGACCTCGCCCTCAAGCGTCCCAGAAGCCTGCCATATCTGAATATCCCTAGCAGCGATCCTCACTGGCTTCCCGTTCTCAACATAGACAGCAATCTTCCCAGTAATCAGCTTGTTGCTACCAATCTTGTCCTCGATAGCAAAGCCAAGACGCTGAACAAGCCTAGCAAGGTCACGCCTATGCTCCTGCAACACAGCCCTGTTCCTCGCGCCAACCGCGCCCCACACATAGCGGATAAAGCTGCTACCCGTCGGGTTAACCGGCCTAACCAGCTCAAACTCTATCGTCTCACTCATCAAGCCAAAAAACAAACAACAAATAAATATACTTAGCGCACAAAAATAAAGAGAAAATCTTCTATCCAAGAGTTTAACTCTTCTTGTAGACCTGTAGGACTATGAGTTTTGGATAGTCTTTTCCGCTGGCAGTATGGAGCTTTATCTCGAGACTAACACCAGGAGTAACAGTAAATTGAGAAGGGGCGTTCTGGAAATACAGAATTAGTGTTGTCTGATTGCCAGGGTTTAGAGGTATTGGGAAGTTGACGTCTGTGCCACTAACTTTCACCTTTAACCCTGTTGCACTAGAGGGAAGACCATTTACGTATATGTCTGTTATTGTCGCCGTAGAGGTTCCAGTATTCTTGACAGTGATTACAATACCGCTCGAGTTATCGTATATTGATGTTATTTGGAGCTGCTCGAAGCCTGTGAAGAGCCCGACGATGCCTGTCATCCAGAATGCTACCGCTATCGCCACCGCGATTGTGACAGCAACAATGATGACAGTCGCTATTACGGGGCTAATACCCCTCCTTTTCTGCATAGTTTATCATGTATGCTTCTCTTTTCTTTCCTTATAAAGCTTTTGGTTTTTTGCCTTGGAAACATTTCCCGGAAGTAGCTTTTGCCAGCTTACATGCTAGGCGCAAAGAAATAATTTATGAATTATGGTATATAGATATATCAATTTATACAAGACACCAGCAACAAATAAATATACTTAACGCATAAAAACGGAAGAAGAAAGATAAATATTTTCAACCGCCAGCCTGTTGCCGGCTCTATCAAGCGCGCGCTAACAGAACGGCAAGACTGCGAGCTTAATGCTTGTGCTAGTATCGATAAGTTTATTAAGAAAACAAAGTTTTTTAAAAATAAGAGCCTTATGGTGATGGTACTTTATATGCTTGTAGGACTATTAGCTTTGGATAATCCTTGCCAGCAGCTGTGTGAAGCTTAATTTCAAGACTCGTGCCTGGGTTAACAACGTAACCAGATGGCACTTTTGAAAAAGTTAAATTGAATGCAACCTGCTGTCCTGGGTTAATGGGATAAGGTAATTTATTATCACTATTATTAATCTTTAGACCCCATTCGCTGCTCGGTCTTCCATTAATGAATATGTCATCGATTGTCGCCGTGCTTGTTCCAGCGTTTTTAACAACTATCATAATGCCGTGTGGTCCATCCCATGCGCTGACTATTTGCAGTTGTTCGAAGCCCGTGAAGAGCCCGACGATGCCGGTCATCCAGAAGGCTACCGCTATCGCAACCGCGATTGTGACTGCTACGATGATGACGGTCGCGATTACGGGGCTTATGCCCCTTCTCTTGGCCATGCTCTACCGCTTAGATGTGGTAAAAGGGGTATATAAATTTTTTAGCTTACAGCGTGCAGGGGCTTTGCTCTTGCGCGGGCGCTAGGGTGTAAGTTACGTTTTCCGCGTGGCTAACCTGGGCGGCTTCGCGTACTCTGTGTTCGGGTGGGCTGGTGAGGCGCTGCTCCAGTGCGCCATCGCGCTCGCGGGGCGCGTCCCCCGCTCCTGGACACGATTTGGGGGGTGCTCTCGCGGTCTCTGTGCTAAGCGTGGGTGGGCCTGTCGGCGCTGTCGCAGCTGGAGTCCTAGCCGCGCGTGGGCGCCTCGATGGCCAGTAGCCGACCAGGCCCCTCTCGATGTGGTCTCGGCGCGTGGACCTGTGCTTCTCCGCCGTCCTCGTCGCTCGGTAGTGTGC
>JAJHRM010000327.1 GCA_020832965.1 Thermofilum sp.
AGCAGGTAGCGGCCGAAATCAGCTCCATATAGTGCCTGCAGCCAGCTGTCCGAGATTATCATCCCGAGCCTTCCGCCGGGCTTGAGGAAGCTGTGCGCGTGCATCACGAAGTACACGTACAGCCCGGGCTCCCTCCCCCTCTTCACGTCGGCGCGAAGGTTGTACTTCGTGAGCAGCTCGCCCAACCTCTTTTCTATGTTCTCTTGAACATCGTCGGAGATCTCCGTCCAGCGGGTGTACGGAGGGTTCCCCATTACGACGTCGAAGCCCTCCTCCGGAAGCGCGATCTCCTTATGCCTAGGCCCTGAGGGAGTCACGATGGGGTATGGGGTTAGGATCTTCTGGCCCGGAACTACACTGAAAAAGTCCGCAGTGATGATGTTGGCCTCGGTCGTTGGAGCTCTGACGTTCTTCATGGCGAGGTTCATGGCCGTCAACTGCGTTGGGAACGGGTTGATGTCTATGGCGTAAATCTGCTTGAGTATGCTCCTGTGAACATCGGCTCCGGGGGGTACGCCCCTCTTCCTGCCTGTTTTCAGTTGCGAGAGGATCCAGTAGGCTTCGACCTCGAAAGTTCCGCTCCCGCAGCCTGGACCTAGTATGAGCGCCGACGGGTTACCGTTTATGCACCACTTAGCTATCAGCTCGGCTATCGGTTGTGGGGTGTAGAACTGCCCCATCTTGTGCCTTTCTTCGGCGGGGATCAAATCTTCGTAGATATAACCTATTATGTCGCCTAACCTTTCTATCTCTATTTCCGATAGTAGCCGGATGAGCTCATCGATTTCCATCAGCGCGCCGCGGTCCTGGGAAAGGATGACGTGATCGTACAAGCCCGTTATGAAGATCTGCTCGAAATCCCCGGTAACGCCAACTGCCTTGCTGAAATACTGGTTGAGAAGGTTGAGGTACTCTTCGGAGCTTATGTTTGGGTTTTGCTCGAGGATCGGTTTCAATTCATCGAGTTTGTAGCTGCGCTCTAACACCTTGTAGAAGATGATTTTGTTCATGAGAACGTAGACCATCATCCTAGCCAGCGTTTCAACGCGGCTGTAGTCTTCGCCCACGATGTCCGCCAAGCCGTTCTTGTAGCCGGCTTTCAGCGCTAGCGCGTTAAGCTCGGCGGCGAACTCGTCGTCTGTCATCAGCCTCGCGCGCAGAACGTCTGTCACGTAGTAGCGGCTGAGAGCGTCGACGAAGTACCTCAGCTTACCGAGGAGCCAGTCTCCCGGTCTCTTCCGAACAGCTTCCGGTAGAACCTCGCGCTGCCAGATCCTAGCTACCTGATCCAGTATGTACTGGAGGAGCTCTTCGCGCAACGGGTTCTTCTCGTCGAGCAGATAGTGCTCGTGGATTAGGGAAACGTAAGAGCTAGGATCGAGAGCATTCTCGTAATCCCCTTCCTCTACGGCTTTCCAGTTCAAGTATTTGCGCGGGTCCACCACCGGGCTGAAGACGACTATCACTTCGCGGTTGGCCGTCGCGAAGGCCGGCGTCGCCGGCAGGTCGTACTTTTCTTTTATTAAAGCGGCGTAGCTCAGGGCTTGCCCTACGACGGCCCGCCCGTAGGGATCGAAGCGCTCCTCCCGCCTGTAGTAGCCTCTACGCTCGACTTTACGCTTGGTCTCTATGACCAGAATCGGAATTTCATCGGGCTTCTTTAAAACCACCACATCGGCGCGCCGCCTGTCTACCGGGAACTCCGTCTGGACGGAAAGCTCCAAACCAGCGAAGCGCTTACCCTCCGCTATGTCGGCTATCAGCCTATAAAGCTCGTCTTGGAGGGTTCTCTCCCTCCCGTACATAAACCGGCCCTCTGCCCCGTCTTGCGCGTCGTTCTTCTCTCAAGGCTTTCATATAAGTATATAGCGCTCGCTGGTGTAGCTCTAGCGCGCTAGAATGCGCTCGCGCGCTAAAGGACTTAGAGGGAATACATGAGGACTATAGGAGCTTAAAATGCCTTTTTATAGCGCGCTGCGCTATATATTTCTTGAAGTATCAAATTTGTATAAGATAGGTATACCACCTTCTCTTAATCTTTTAGTCAATATTTCATATTTTCTATTCTTCATTTCTTCAACGAATAGATTCGCGTGCTTAAAACATCGTGGATCGTAATAAGCTGCTATTTTTCCTCTGTCTATTCTCCTTCTTACCGTACGCTGAAAATTTGCACTTAGTTCAAAGATATCAGTCCACCAAAAACCAGCACATATGAAGCGGCTTGTGGGGGGAGTAAACACTCCTACTATCTGAACGTGAAAAATGTATGTAGCTATTTGTTCCCTTTTAACATACTCTAAAATATCGTCGCAATCAGAGATATCTAGCTGAAAGTTTCTCATATCATCAATACTACTGCGACCCGTTTTCACTTCGATCATCAAAATCTTATTCCCTTTATCATCATACCCTGTAATATCTGGTTGGGGTATCTTTTTCGTTTTTCTCTTTTTAGAATATGGCAATAAAGTTACTGGATCTGTCAACTCAAATTTAATCGAAGAGATATTTTGATTAAGCCATTTCAAAACGCATTTTTGTGCCAGTATTCCTATAGGGTATGAGTGAATAATTCTATTGCAATCTTCACATAGGATCCATTGCCTTAACTTAACACGCGTCTGATTACCACATAAATAGCAGAATCCTTCAACTTGGCAGCCCTCAAAAAGTGCTTTATTACCATTAAAAGCATTGGTAACGAGTTCATTTGTGCATGTATCGCATAAGAAAAAGGAGCTAAGCGTTAAGGATTTTCCCTTTGCCCCACAACGAGCACATTTAAAGCTCATTGAATACCTCGTACTCGACTTCACCGAGAGTCGTGGTAAAGGGCTGAGTGTACACTTTTAACGTTTTCTATAAATGCAAAATAATAAACATAATGTGTTCGACTACTGCACAGAAAGGGAAATGCCCTTTTAGCATATAAGCGCGTTTCGCAAGGACTCGAGCGTTCACTAAAAGTGCATGCCAATGTGCTGTGCACCAGGCCGCCGAGATTTCGGCGCTCTCTCGCGCTCTCGAGAAGGGCTTCGCCGCGGAGCTGGAGCTGCGGTGGAGCCCGTCGAGCTAGCTCAGCAGCTCCTTGAACGCCTCCTCGCTGAGCTTGTTGATGGCGAAGGCGACGAGCATGCCTTTCGGCCTCGGCTTCGGCTTCTC
>JAJHRM010000328.1 GCA_020832965.1 Thermofilum sp.
ATAACCCCTGCGATAAGGCGGGGTAACAAGGTGGCGCGCGCTGAAATGAGGATGATGCACTCTCAGCTTACTTGCCCCTAGCTGCACTTGCGCGTTTGTTTGGGAAGCTTGCCGCCTTGGCGTGCTGTGTGGCAGGGCTGAAGTGCGTTAAAAAAGCGACAAACAAGTTTTATACTGGAGAAGCGTTGTAGTGGGATGAGGAGTAGGAATGGAGGTCCCGAGGCTGCGTCTCTGCAAGGGTCTTGAAATTGTTGGCTACGGCCTTTACATCGGAGATTTAGATGCACTCGTGGTGGCAGATACGCATATTGGGTACGAGGAGGCTTTGGCGGAGCAGGGGGTGTTTATCCCCCCTATCCAGGTAAGTGAAATGAAGAAAACTCTCGCGGCTATGGTTGAGGATGCTGGTGCGTCTAGGCTTATTCTCTTAGGCGACGTTAAGCACGAGTTTGGCGATGTTACTCGCCAGGAGTGGCGCGAGACCACTATGCTCTTGGATTTCCTGAAGAAGGATTTGAGGCTGAGAGTCGAGGTCGTCAGGGGGAATCACGATAACTACTTGATACCGATACTTAAGAGGCTGGAGATACCTTTCCACGACCCATGTCTCTTAGAGGGAGGCTACCTCTTCTTCCACGGGCACAAGCCTCTCCCAGTGGAGGGTTTTAGAGAAGACGTGGAATACGTACTCATGGGGCACGAGCACCCCGCTCTCGCCTTAAGGGATAAGCTCGGGGTGAAGATCAAGCTGAAGGCTTTGCTTGAGGGGACCTTTCTCGGGAAAAAGGTCTACGTGCTCCCAGCGTTTAGCCCGCTCATGCCTGGAACAGAGGTCAACATCGAGAGAAGGCTTCTCTCCCCGCTACTCAGGGGAGTGGATCTCGATGTTTTCAGAGCCTACGGTGTGGACGTGGAGGCTGGAATTTTCGACTTTGGAGAAATAAAATACCTTAAACTTCTGGGATCAGAGACCTGAGCACGCGCGTCCTCGTTTACGCCCGTCATTTTTGGTGCGTGCGCGTGAAAACTAGAGGCTTCTACTGGTCTTCTTTAAGACGATGACGAATCCACGTACTCCGAGGATCTCTGCTGAAAGCCTCTGCGAGATCACTACTGCCGCTTCCTCGGGTGTGAGGCCGTAGGTTTCCCGGAAATTCTTTAACAGCTTGACCTTTACCATGCCTCTTGATTGAAGAACGCTTCTTATTTCCTCTAAAACTGATTCATCGAGTCCCTTTTTACCCACATTCACGACTGGGATGTCTTTCCTCTGGAAAACACTTGAAGACATTGAGTGTGTAAGAGCTTGCTCGTTAATAAACATTGCTCGTTTTCAGCGCGCCGGACGGAGAAGAAGATGGAGCCCGGCAACTATCAGACCCTATGACGCCCCAGGCCCCCGCGGTAAGGGGCACTCCGATTAAAAGTGACGGACGGATGTAGGTGCGCGCCGGAGGAGTAGTTTAATAAGATCTTTGGTAACACCATTGTAGTGGTGATTAGGTGCACGGGACGCATGGTGCTAGAAATCCGGGGAAGGTAATTAAGTGGTACGTGGATTACGTTCTCGACGTGACTGGAGCCGAGCTGAGTGAGGGTGAGGATGTAGTGACGCTGGTGATGAATGAGCTTGGGGAGCTTGTTGAGGAGGCTAGGAGGGGGATGGCTGTGATCCCTAAGGAGAGTGTTTTTGATGAAAAGGGTAGGGTGGTTAGCTTCGATGCGAGGGACGTGCTGAGGTTCCTTGAGGGGGCTTCGCCGGACCAACTCGAGACCTTCAAGAGGTTGCTGCTTAGGGAGTTGAGAAGGAGGAAGAGGCTGGGTGAGGAGGTTAATAGAATAGAGAGCGAGGTTGAGAAATATATCAAGTCTCTTAGGGTCTACGTCCCCTTCTCCATACTCGAGTACGACAGGTTCCGCCTGTGGGGGGACAGGTATCACTTCTTCTTTAAGGCCGAGGTCGGCGTGCACAAGTACCTCGATGAGTACGAGGGTACGTTAAGTGAGCTGATAGAGCTCTTCAAGAGGGTGGTAGCGAGGGAGTCCAGGGATGTTTCCAAGCTGGTCGAGAGGGCTAGGAGGGAGAGGGGAAAGTGGGTAAAGAGGGTCGCTGGCCTGTCGAGGCTCCTTCACGAGCTGGAATCCCACGTTATCGAGAAGGCGATACTAACAATCGGGGGACCCAGGCTGGCCAGGCCGAGCGCTTGGAGGGGTCTCAATGACAGCGTAATCATAGCTATGGACATGGGCTTGTTTAAGGATGATAGTGGGGAGATCATTAGGTGGGATGTTACGAGGGCGGGCCCGGGCGATGTTGTTTATGGGGCTAACCCACACATGTGGCCTGAATTCTACGAGTGGTTTGTGGAGTCTGCTAGGACCAGCAGGCTGCTAAGCGTGATCCTGAGATCCTTCAGAGCGGAGGTCGATGGGCTCAGCGGGCTCCCCGTGAAGGAGTTGAGGGGCTACGTGGTGATCATGGACAAGGATAAAATCGAGTATAAGCAGTTATCAGCCAGGGAGTTGATGGAGGCGCACACGACTGATTTTACCACTGGCAAGCGCTTTGAGCCCGAGCCAGCGGTCATCTATTGTGGCCCAGGCGATGACAGGATATACTCGATACGCGGACGTGATACCTAAAGCGGGGAGGCATCCCCCTTGAAGCGCGCTGCACGGTAAGAAATAAAAGGTGATCTTCTTAGAGCATGTGTGAGAGCGATGAGTAGCGGGGAGCTTATCTCTGTCGTCGTGGATGTCTTTGGGCGGGAGATGAGGGAGGTTAAAGTCCCAGCCAACTTCAAGATCGCTGACTTAGTTAAGATGCTTGGCTTCAGGGTAAGCGAAGTTGTTGTGAGCGTTGATGGTGTAGTGTCTGCCGAGGAGGAGCCCTTAAGGCCTGGCTCGGTGGTTAAGCTTCACTCCGTTGTGTCCGGTGGCTGAGGACGTCCCCGCAGTGCATGGTATGCGGTAAGAGGGCCTCTGTTTTTGTCTCGTATCTTGGAGACTACTTGTGCGCCGAGCACTTTGTTGAGTACTTTGAGAGGAGGGTTTTCGAGGCGGTTTCACATTTTCGACTAGTAAGGGAGGGGGATAGGGTTGCGGTTGCGGTGAGTGGTGGCAAGGATAGCTT
>JAJHRM010000040.1 GCA_020832965.1 Thermofilum sp.
GAACCCCTCGGCACAGCCGGGGCGATAAGGAACGCCGAGCCTTTCATCAACTGCGAGGAGTTCCTAGCCCTAAACGGCGACGTGGTCACAGACCTGCGCGTCAAGCCCCTCATCGAGGCCCTAGAGGGCGCAGACGCCGCGATAGCCCTAGTACCCCTCAGAAGCCCCTACGGCGTGGTGGAGGTCGACGACGAGGGGCGCGTCAGGTCCTTCGTCGAGAAGCCAGTCCTCGAAGGCTACTACATCAACGCCGGGGTCTACGCCATCAGGAGGGAGGCCTTGAGGCTCATGCCCGAGAAGGGCAACCTCGAGGAGACAACCTTCCCCCTCCTAGCCAGGCAGGGAAGGCTCAAGGCAGTCCTCTACAGAGACGCCTTCTGGAGGTCCATAGACACGATGAAGGACCTCGAGGAGGTCGAGAGAATCCTAGCCCGCGAGTAGCCATGCACCTCTGCATCGTGTGCTCCCACCTCTACCCGTGCACCCGCGGGGGCGCGGAGCTCAGGTACCACCTCCTAGCCAGGGAGCTGGCGAAGCTCGGCCACAAGATCTCCTACATCACCTACGCCTACAGCGGTTGCGCAGACCCCTCCGTAGACCTAGTTCCCGTGGGAGCGCCGCCCGAGCACTACGACGGAAAGGGGAGGCGCAGAGTCCTACCCGTCGCCGTCTTCGGGCTCAAAGCTGCTAGAGCCGTCGCAAAGCTCCAGTGCGACGTCGTGGACGTAAGCGTCCCCTACACGCCGGCCCTCCTCCTGCCAAAAGGCTCCTTTGTGCTCACCCTGCTTGAATTCTGGGGACCTATGTGGAGGAGCTACTACCCAGCTCCCCTAGGTGCCCTCGCCGAAAAAGGGGAGAAGCTGCTTGTGAGGAGACCTAAGGTCATAGTTACACTTACTAAGTTCGTTGCCGAGAAGGTCAGAGAGCACACTAGCATCCCAGTCTACCCAGTCCCTCTAGGCCTACCGCTCGAGAACTACGCGAAGTATGCGGGCAACACTCAGAGAGACATAGATGCTGTGGCAATCGGCAGGTTTGTCTCCATCAAAGGCTGGGACAAGGTTGTCCAGCTCTTAAAGCTCGTAGACAAGCCCCTCAAGGTCGCCGCTGTGGGCGACGGGCCCCTCTACAACCAGCTCGCGCAGCAGCTCAGAAGCACACACCACAAGGTCGAGATACTGCGTGGGGCCAGTGAGGACGAAAAGCTCTTCACCCTCTCACGCGCCAAGTACTACCTGAACCTCTCCCAGTTCGAGGGCTTCAGCATAGCGACGCTAGAAGCCCTAGCCTGCGGAGCCCACCCCGTAGTCCTCGACACGGGCTACAACGCCGCCGTAGAGCTAGTCCAGAACACAGGCTGCGGAACAGTGGTCAGAGCAGTCGACGAGGCGGCAGAAATCATAGCGCGCGACCCACCACCATGCATACCTAACCTCTCTAATTATACTCTGGAAGCCTTCACAAAATGTTACATAAAAGTAATAGAAAATATGCTCCATAGGTGAACCGCTTGCTCCGCATAGCATTCGTTTCAGATTATCTCTCACCGTTTACTGGGGGGCCGCGCATTATGGCAGACATTTTTACGTATCTTGTCAAGCAACATAATTACGATGTAATATTGATAACAGGAATAGCCGATCCAACCTTTTACACTATTTATGAAAATTACTTTAATATCATTGATTTAAAAATTTATGATCATAAAAAACTTCCTCATCAACAACCGAGCAAAATTCCTGGATTCCTATTGAAGGCCGGAAAGATTTTAACTAGAATTCCAAGTCTAGATATTTTTCATTTCAATAGTCACCTTCCAAATATCCTTCCATATCTCCCTCCCCCTCCTAAACCAAAGGTATGCACGATATTCCACTTAGAAGATGTAAGAAATGCAAGCGGTCTCTTTGCGAAGATGTTTCTTCCTATTTTCCAAAATGTTCTTGAGGTAAACTCTCCTTGTACACTTGTCCATGTTCCCACAGAATATACAGCGGAGCAAGTGATTGAGAGAAGGATCATAGCGCGCAGAAGGGTAATAGTAATTCCCTGCGGTATCGACCTCTCAAACTATCTAGCCGTGAGGAAGAAGCCTGAGCCAGGAACTTTCCTCATGATAGGCCGCCTCGAGCCGAGAAAACATTACGAACACGCGATCCTAGCAGCCAAGCTCGCGAGAAAGTACCGCAAAGACCTCAAGCTCTACATAATCGGCGACGGCTCGCTCAGACCCACCCTCGAGCAAAAAATCAGGGCGGAAAACCTCGAGAATACTGTCAAGCTCCTCGGAAACATTGACGAGCAGGAAAAGCTAGAGCTCCTAGCCAAGGCCGAAGCGCTCATACACCTAGGCTACCCCGAGGGCTTCGGCTTAGTGATCATAGAGGCTCTAGCTACGGGGACGCCCATTATAACCTATGATCTTCCACCAATGAATGAAATTATCAGAAATCATATTCATGGTGTACTAATAGAAAAAGGCAATATAGTGCAGCTTGTAAGAAGTATTATAGATTTTAATATAAATAACTATGAAGAAGGGATTCTTAGAGCAAAATCTAAGCAGTATGATCTCAGAAAGATTACAGAAAGTTTTCATATACTTTATACTAACCTTTTGCAGGAAAAGGCTTATGGCTTCAGCTGCTGAAAACATGCTTATGCTAGGGATTATTCTAAGTTGCAAACTCTTGATAAAATGATCTGTTTGGCTGTGTTTATTATTATTCTAGTTATGTTGCTAGGTGCGCTAAGAGGCGCGAGCGCTAGGTAAAGGTTGCGTGTTGTCGAGAAAAAGGTTATTATTTGTTGTTCAACTAGTTACTAGCGCTGAGCTTTCATGCGTCATGCGTTAATAACAGGTATTACGGGGCAGGATGGTGCGTGGCTTGCGAAGTTCTTGCTGGATAGGGGTTACGAGGTCTGGGGGGTGTACCGGCGGCTTTCTACGCCTAACTTCTGGCGATTGCAGGCCTTGGGCATTATAGACAGGGTTAGGCTGGTGCAGGGTGATGTCACGGACTTCGCATCCATGTTAAGGATTGTCCAGGAGGTTGAGACTGACGAGGTGTACCACTTGGCGGCTCAGAGCCAGGTGGCTGTGTCGTTTGAGTCTCCTCTCGCGACGCTAGAGGCGACTGGTGTGTCTACTGCGGTAGTGCTGGAGGCTATACGCCTGGGTGGTGAGCGGGAGAGAGGGGTGAGGTTCTACTTTGCGGGTTCTAGCGAGATGTTTGGTAACACGACGCTCAACGCTAGGGGGAAGATAGATGAGACTTGCCCCTTCAGGCCTGCGTCGCCTTACGCTGCAGCGAAGGTGCTGGGCTGCCACCTTACGAGGATTTACAGAGAGGCTTACGGCATGCACGCTGTTTGCGGGATTCTGTTTAACCATGAGTCAGAGCTCAGGGGATTAGAATTCGTGACGCGTAAGATCTCGAACGCTGTGGCTAAGATCAAGCTGGGCCTGCAGGATAAGCTTCACCTGGGGAACTTGGAGGCGCGGCGTGACTGGGGTTACGCGCCCGAGTACGTGGAGGCTATGTGGCTGATGCTTCAGGCCGACAAGCCTGACGACTACGTGATTGCGACGGGCGAGGCTCACAGCGTGAGGGAGTTCGCGGAGCTAGCCTTCGCGGAGGTGGGCTTGAACTGGGAGGACTACGTCGTGGTGGACAGGGCGCTGTACAGGCCTAAAGACGTGCTCGTGCTGGTGGGGGATTATAGTAAGGCTGAGCGCGAGCTGGGCTGGAGACCTCGGACAAGCTTTAAGGAGCTTGTGAGGATAATGGTTAGAGCTGACCTGGAGCGCTGGCAGAGGTGGCTCAAGGGGGAGCCTGTGCCCTTCGATGCCCCGTTCGCCGACGCTATCCAGGTGAAGAGATGATAGTCGTTACTGGGGCCTCAGGCTTCATAGGGTGGGCTCTGACAGAGGAGCTCTTGAGGAGAGGCTATAAGGTGCTCGCGGTTAGCAGGTCTGGTAGGGCTCCGGAGGGTGCTGAGACACTCTCTCATGATCTGAGGAAGCAGCTCTCGCTGCCGGGGAATGTCGAGGCTGTAGTGCACTTGGCCGCGCAGGCATCTGTTGCGAGGTCCTTCCAGGAGGAGTGGGCGACTTTCGAGGGTAATGTTCTTCCGGTGGTGAACATGGCTAGGCTGGCTCTCGAGAAGAGCGCGCTGCTGATACTTGCTTCTTCTGCAGAGGTCTACGGGGTGACAGGGGATCCGAGCACTGTGTACGGAGAGGACGAGCCGCTGGCCAGTAAGCCCCCATCATCCCCTTATGCGCTCGCGAAAATCGCTGCTGAGCTCGTGGTGAGGCACTACGTCCTGCGCGGGCTTAGGGCTGTGATCATGCGCCCTACGAGCACGTACGGCAGGCTCTTGTTTGACAGGAGCGAGCAGGCAAGGGAGTACTTTGTTGAGAAAGCTGTGAGCGCGATGCTTAGCGGTGTTCCCGAGCTGGCTTTCGACGGCTACGGGGAGTCTGCGAGGCAGTGGCTCTACTACCCGGATCACGTCTCGGCGTACGTCATAGCACTCGAGAAAGCTGAGCCCCAGCCTCTCGAGGTGTACAACGTTTCCGGGCCGGAGGTGGTGACTTTAAAGGGGGTGATCTCTATCCTTCAACAGCTGACAGGGTGGAACGGGCAGGTTAAATGGGGCTTGAGACCCCGTCCTGTAGATCCTAACTATTTGCTCGTGGATTCGTCAAGGTTAAGGTCCCTTGGCTGGAGTCCCAGATATGACATATTGCCGGGTCTCTTGGATTATCTGGATAAAAATAAAAAATTAAAAATTATAAATTAACACGCACTACAAAAACCTCTTCCAACAAGATTCAGCTATTAAAAATTATGAGAATATGCTTCTTTAAACCAAACAGCCTTCAGGAAGGTGGAGGAGCCGAGCACTGGCTCATCGAAGTATCTAAAATGCTTTCAAAAAAATATGAAATAATCATAGTTGGGTTAAACTACGCTTGGACACGGAGATTAAGCTACCATCATACGCTATCACTGCTTAATAATGATAGGATCAAATATTATGAACTGTCCTCAGTTAAGCTGCCCCGAGGATTCCCCCTACCTCACCTCTTGCATACTGACCTCCTGCTAAATACGCTTAACATATGCGATGTTGTTTATATGGTAGTTCCGTTCGCTCCAGTTGAAGTATGGGTTAAGCTGTTTAGAAGAGCCCTGAAAACCAAGCTTATAGCTGGATTCCATGGATTTTTAAGAATGGATGTACTATTACAGAGGCTATATTTCCCAATATTGAAAGAAGCTATTAAGGCATTTGATTCATATCATGTTCTAAATAAGAGCACTTATGCTTGGCTTCGAAGCATAAGTGATAAAAAGATATTCTATGTTCCCAACGGTGTAGACACTAAAACCTTCCAGCTATGCAAAAATCCCTCTAATTCACAGCACTTCAACGTTCTTTTCACAGGAAGATTAATAGAAGACAAGGGTGCAGATATTCTAATTGATATAATTAAATACGTTAACGACAAGTTGCAACTAAAGAATACCAGGTTCATAATTGCTGGATCTGGATCCTATGAGCGGGAGATTAGAGCTCTTGCACAGAGCTATAAAAATGTAGTCTACCTAGGGTATGTTGATAGACAAGCCCTGCCAAAAGTATATATGGAGACAAACCTCTTCTTACTCCCCTCAAGAACGGAGAGCTTTCCTCTAAGCCTGCTAGAAGCCCAGTCATGCGGCCTACCAGTAGTGGGCTCAAACATCCCAGGGATCTCAGACGTCATCATCGATGGGGTAACAGGGCGGCTCGTCGAGCCTGGAGATGTCGAGTCATTCGCGAAGGGCATCAAAGACTACTACCTACTGTGGTCACAGGATCCAGCCCAGTACTATGAGATGAACAAAGCTATAAGAAACTATATCGTAAAACACTACGATTGGAGCGTTATCATAGGACAACTTGAGTTGATGTTCGAAATTATAATTAATCAATAAAGGGCTTAAAATGATGAAAAAGTTAAATAGTTTAAGGCCCAAAATAGTGATAGTTTCTACATTTCATTTACCAATGCCAGGAGCTGTGTGGAGGAGGCTGAGCTATTTCGCAGAGTACCTTTCCTTGAAAGGTTGGAAGGTATTTGTTCTTGGAGCGTTCTCGCCCACTAGAGAGTTGCTAAGACTTCCCATTAGGCTGGCACTCGTGAAACGCTCTGGAAAATATGCGCTGTTTAATTTTCAGCTTCGACTGGACTTGCCAGGCTGGCCGTTCCTTACAGCAAACATCTTGGGCTCCTTACCGGTGCTAGTTGTGGCTCTTGTTCTTCGTCCTGATGTGCTTTGGGTGTCTATACCGTGGCACGATGTCCTGCCGATGGCTTATGCTGCTGCGAAGCTCTCCGGCTCAAAGCTGATTATCGACGTGCGCGACCCCCTAGAGTACTGGCTACACGTATCCAGAGGTCTCTCACGAAGGCTCTACTCGTTTCTCATAATGCTAGACTACGTGCTCATGCGGAAAGCAGACCTCGTCGTAACGGTAACACCAAGCCTAGCCGAGCTGCTCGCGAAGCATGGGGTGTGTGCACATTTAGTGATGAACGGTGCCGACACGCGAATTTTTCGACCCTCGTCTCAGCATGAGGCAAGAGGAAAGCTTTGTCTGAGTGTAGACAATATTGTGCTAGCTTTCAGTGGATACCTGGGAAACTATTATGATGCCATCCCCCTTCTTCAGGCGATTGCTAGGTTGCCGGGCGAGTTAAAAAGAAAGATGGTGCTACTCCTTATTGGAGGCTTCGCGGACGCCTCCTATGCGAAGAAGTTTATGCGAGTAGCGAGGAAGCTACATTTATCCCAGAACATAAAGGCTCTGCGACCAATACGAGATGCATGCACGCTAGCAGAGGTCCTTTCGGTCGCGAACGCAGGGATTATCACGTTCGTAGCCTCGGAGCTGTTTGACCCGGCAATACCAGCGAAGTTCTATGAGTACTTGGCTTGCGGGCTCCCTGTCATAGCACTGGTTAAGCGTGGCTCAGAGCTTTGGAGGCTGATCGAGGAGTGGGGGGTGGGTTTCGCGTGCGAGCCGCACGACCTCGATTGCATTACGAAGGCTTTAGAAAAAATCTTTGACGAAAGCACAATGGAAAGCACCAGGGCTAATGTCCTTCGCGTAAGACCCCTTATCGATAGGCGCCGGGCAGCGGAGAAGCTGTACAGTTTGCTCTGCGAACTACTGGAGCCCGGGCAAGACGCTTAACCCTTGGCCAAGAAGGAAGAGGTAGGCTCCGTAATGCGCTTTTCTGTGAGAAGCACGATCCTACCAGCATTGCTAGCGGTTTTACTTGCGTCCTTGCCATCTTTCGCTGTTGCCACCTATATTTACTACCCGTGGCCCGAAAAACTGGTGATACACTCCTCGCTGGTCGCGCTTTCCTTTATCATCGCTGTTCAGAAGCCTGGGAGACAATCCCGTATCCTGTTTCATTTTCCCGCGGCAGCTACCAAGTTAGCGCTTACGGTAGGCTTCGTTGCGTTAATTGCTACTAGCATCGTTCCAATTCCCTCGCTAGCGCTACCTCTCGCGCTTGTGCATGCTACGCTGGTAACCGGAGTTTCGTTAGCAGAGGCATTAAAGCTCAGAGGGATTTTTGCTGATGCACTAGGCTTTGCGTTATTTTCTTTCATTTTCGGTTCGACATACTTCGGAGTTATTGTGTTAAGTGCTTCCCTTTTCTTGGGCTTCCCAGCAAACCGCTATGTCGGATTGGCGCTCGTAGCATTGCATACGTTCCATCTTGTTACTATCTATTCTAAGGAAGCAAGAAGCCAACCTGTTGAAATCATGATAAAAGTTGATCAACTCTTTTTCGTATGCACCTGGATAATATTTACTTATAATTTCTTCTCAATATACTATCCAGGCAATGTATATCAACCAGGCCTGGATCTGTTGCGACACTATATGTCGTCGGTAAATCTCATTAGAAACCTTTGGAAATTCCTAAGCCTCAATCCAGATAATTACCTAATTTTCCATGCATTCGAAGGGGGGCTCATGCTTTTAGCGAACTGTTATGACGCCCTGCTTTTCAACAGCTTTCTTATACCTGTAGGTCTTTTGAGCGCGTTGGCGCTAGCTCAGCTTGCTGGCGAAATTGCCGGGAGTCCCACGGTCAGAAACATTGCGCTAATGCTTCCATTTGTCTTCTCGGGTTTGGGCTGGTTATACCTTCTCCTCAACAGACCGGCGAATCCTGCAGCGTACTTTTCAGCCCTTGTCAATGGTAACGAAAAACTATACAGGAATTTAATGTATATACCGTTTAATCTGATGTGGCCCGTACCTCATACCTTTTCTGACACCTCTTTCCTTCTCTTCCTGTCTCTCCTTCTTAGGACGGTTAAGTTGCAGGGCAAGCTCCCTAAAGCGGCTGCCGTAGCCGGCTTGCTGATGTTCTCGATGCTGTCCACGCACCCCCCGCAGGGTATTGTGGCAGCAGCGCTCCTCGCGCTGTTAGCACTCTTCTGGGGTAGGAGCCTCTCCAGCGCTCTGAAGCCCATCTCTCTGGGAGCATTCGCAGGCGCGTTTGCGGGAGGAGTACTCAATGTGGTAACGAATCTCCTTGCTCTTCGGGGTGCGCCCTACTTACAGAGCCTTATGCTGCTGCGCGCTGCGGCTTTCTTCGCGCCAGCCTTGGCAGCGGCAGCCGCGCTCGTCCTCAGCTCTTTCGGTGTAGGGTTGGAGCCCTTGTTCGCGGGGTTGGTTAGGCGCTTACGCGTGCGAGCCCCTATAGCGTCGGCGTTAGGCACTTTCCTGCTCATCCTAGGCATTTCTGTCGCCTTAGACCCTTCCAACACTTTCGCTACAAGCAGGGCAGATCCCGAAGGGGTTGTAGGCCTAGTACCTTGGTTCATGTATGCAATCCTATTGGGCGTGGCTCTGCCACTAGGGTTACGCAGTTACGAGTTGCTAGCTCGTGAGGGGGCGAAAATCTCGGTCGCTGTACTGGCTTCGCTTGCGGTTCTTGCCGTAGCCGTGGGTAGAACACTTGGCTTTCTCAACGCCTTTGGAATCGACACAGGCTACTGGGGCGAAAAGAGGTTTGTCCTCTTTGTGTACATTGCGCTAGTGTCGCCCGCCGCTTATGCGCTGGAGCGTTTTGCCCGCGGCAGCCAACTTAGGGCTGTCGCGCTCAGCTTCCTGCTGGCCCTTCTGGCTATCAACGCAACGATATGCGCCTCCTACTGGGGCATCTTAAGTGAGCGCCAGAGGATAAACGTTGCCGAGAAGGTGACTTTCGATAAGCTGGGCGAGCTGCTCTGGGTCAACCCAAGCCGGTGGGTTTTGTCGCCCACGCTCCGAAGCAGGGACGCATCCGCATTCGCGGCGCCGATTTACTACGTCTTCTTCGCAAACCCCTTCTACATCTGGCGGTGGCAGGTTCCCGAGCTCTCGCTCGCGATCTTCAGGGCTCGTAACCTCGACCCGCCCTACCTCTACATCAACTGGGCGACGGACTCGCAGCCTGCCCGCTCCGGCTGGATCGGCAGGGCCCTCCTGCCACGCCTGCCCAAGCTGTTCAGCGAGGGCTCGATTGACGTGTACGACACGCCCCTGTTGGCACCGCCGCTCCCCAACGGCGGCGTGGCGCTCGTGATCCCGCCCGTCTGGGACGAGTCGGTCGACGAGGCCTATCTTTCCCTCTCGCTGGCGGGCGTGAACTTCACGAGCGTGCTGGAGATCGACCCAGCCCTCTACAGCTACAGGGTCATCGTGGTGCCGTACGACCCGCTGGAAGAAACTAGAACGGTTACCGTCGATTTGCTGAGGGCTCCGATCGCGCTCACCAGCGGTGCTGTGAGGATCAACGCAGATTCGATAGAGCTCGGCGGTCGCCCGGAGAGGCTCGGCAATGTTGTCGTATGGAGGAACCCCTTCTACCTGCTTCCCGAGGCGTTTAACGTTACCACGAGGTTTGAGGTTGGGGAGTACAATCCGAAGGTGCTAAACTACTTCTTCGTTTACGATTTCCGGGACGTGGGGAACTATAAATACGTGGGGGTGATGTTTACCGAGCGAAACCAAGTATACGTACTCAACTGTTCGATTGCAAGCGGTAATGCTTCCTGCTCCCCAGCTTGGCCTGGCATTTTGATAGGAAATATTTCTAATGTAGCTGGAGAACATGTATTGAATGTTTACTCGGATGTTGCAAAGGAGGAGCTTTGTATAACTCTGGATGCATTTAAAAGAGCTTGTTTCGCCACAAGTTTCAGCGGGGGCTCCATCGGCATTCGTGCAGATAGCTTCTGGGCATTAAAGGTGAAGGAAGTATTTCTCACTGCGCGCACTCGCAGCTACCTGCACTTAGAACGGCTTAAAGCGGAGAACCACACAATTATAGTACTTCAGCACAAAAATGATGACAGCAAAATTAAATATGGAAGGAGTATAATAGTTTACACAAAAGAAATTTTAGGAGGAAAATATATATATATAAATTCTACTTTTATTCCAGAAAAGTATTATAGTGAAATCAATTATGCTAATTTAGGTACTAGCGATATTGCTTTCTACAATTTATCCGTGATCGCACTCAATCTTCTAGTGGTTCCTTTTGACTCCTTACGAATTTATAAATTTAACAAGATTTACAACGTAGCATCCGCTAAATATTTAACAGTAGAAAGTTCCTTAGATAACTTTCTAAAAGCTTTTTGTGAACATGCTTACGTCAAAGGCGGCATAGGTTTCTATGTGAGGCTTGAAGCTGATAAAATGCATGTTCCCAATGCGAGAGTTCGCGTGTACTTTAATAATGATGCCATCATAGAGCTGGAGGGCGACTTGCTATTTGAGGGGAGGTTCCTGCTGCTTGCTAGGAGGCCTATCTTCATGGCTCAGCGCTCGGTTATTAACGGAGTGTATTGGCAAGCCTTACGTTATCCTTACTTAGTACGCGATTTGGTTGTAATTGGAAATGTAACATTTAGCTTTATTTGTGGAGATTCCTCCTTCTCATCTTTCTTTGTGAATGCTAGAAGTTCTAAGATCATGTTTGAGCCCCAGCTTGACATTTACTCAGATTGGGAATCTATGCCATTGGTGCTGAAGTACTCATACTGGAGTATACTTATTGCCTGCATATTTGCTTTAATGACATTGCGAAGTTCGGTTAAGAAGCGGGAACTATGGCTGAAGTGTGCGAAAGCGAAGAGCCGCGCGGCACGCTGCTTCACCATATACTATGTGAACGGGAGCTCTAGGCGTGTATGAAGATTCTTTCCGTTGTCGGGGCTAAGCCCAATTACGTTAAGTTGGCAGCGTTCCACGATGTCTTCACAAGTTTTTTGATTACGTTGTGGTGGATACTGACCAGCATTACGATTGCGAGATGAATAGGGTGTTTTTCGAGCAGCTGGAGGTTCCGGAGCCGGATTACTTCCTTGGTGTGGGGAGCGGCTCTCACGGGTACCAGGTGGGGGAGGTTGTTAAGCGGGTGGAGGAGGTCTTGCTGAGAGAGCAGCCCGACCTCGTGGTCGTGTACGGCGACACGAACTCGACGCTGGGCAGGGCGCCGCGGCCGTTAAAGCTGGTTTTAGGGTTGCGCACGTGGAGGCTGGCTTGCGGTGCTTCGACGTGTCGATGCCGGAGGAGGTGAACAGGAGGGTTGTGGACCATGTTTCGCACCTGCTCTTCGCGCCGACGGAGAGCGCGCGGAGGAACCTGCTGGCGGAGCGCGTGCCCGGCGCCGTCTACCTCACGGGTGACGTGCACGTGTGCATGCTTAAAAGGTGGTTCCTCGTGGCGGAGGAGAGGTCGCGCGCATGCTATGAGTTAATTGGTAAAGGCTGCACGCCAAGGTGATCTTAGAGATGCAAGTAAAAGATTTATAGAAGCGCGCGATACCTAGGGAACCATTATGATGCCACCCCTGCGCGCTAGTATGCTTTTATTATATTTCAAAACCAAAAGATCTGATGGACAGATTATAGCAGATTTTGGTAGTTTACGCAGAGTTTGGCCAACTGCTGCAGAGGGTAGGGTATTTTTTACCGTTGGCTCAGCTCGTCCATATCTATCGCTCAATGAGCAAAGATTAATTCTTTATGAATACAAACCTTATAATAACACATTTACTCGAATTATAGATTTAACTAACATTGATAAACTTGTGAATACTTCTGGAAAACCTTTCTTTAAAAGAAATATAGGTATATTTATACCTGCTTGGAATTCGGGATTTTATATTTATGGAAAGACTTATTTTAAAATATTTCATAGTGAGAATTTGACAGATTTCAGAACTGTATATGTTGATCCATCAGGAACATATGGAAACCACTTTTTTGCGAACGATACAGGGAACATCATAGGTATCGGCGTAGGACGTGGATGGAAAGGGAAGAAAGGTTCAATAAGTTACACGCCGTTAAGCTCCTATCTCCTAATTTCTGAAGATTATGGTGAAAGTTGGCTTAAAATTTACGAGCTTCGATATCCAACCGCTATTTATGACGGTGTAATAGTAGATGATTTGATACTTTTTACTGCTCGAGAAAGGAAATCAGTATTTTTTAGCACTAATAAAGGAAAGACTTTTAATGAGATCCGTTTGGATTCTCCGGCTAGAAACGCTGCTTACTTTCGTATTGGTAGAAAAGAGTTTATTATAATTTCGAGTAATGACTCTTTTTATTTAAGTCACTTGGATAATATAAAATTTAAAAAAATTAAACTTTATACTGTAGGCTTAGTACTCAGATATCCGATATTTTTCCAGAGAAAAATTTTTCTTAGTGGAGTTGGAGTTCGTTCATGGCTTATAGCATTTGATTTAAAGCTGGGTAAAGTGGATAAGTACGATATAACTATACTTGCTGGAGATAAAAGTGCTTGTAGATTAGCATTCTCTAATAATAAGTTTTTCATAGGAAGTGAGCTTTATGGTAAGCTGTATGCTATAGAGCCTGGTAGTTTAAGAGAATTACGAACTAAGGATTATATAAAATTATATTTGAGTTTCTTGTTAAATTCCATGCTCAAAAAATACTTGTGCGATTTCCAAGAATACCATCCTTTCTTTAAATTTTATAATAGCCCGTGCTAGACTACTAGCGCGCGCAATGGAGTCTACTACTTACTTTGATGTCATGAGCTAGAAGTTTAGTGATTTATGGGATCTACGATTGTAAACTGGTTGGAGACGTAACTTAGCTACAGTAATACTTGGCTCCGGAGCTTGGATTTAGGCTTCATAGTGTGAATGTACCTCCCATCCTCGTCCTAGCGGTGATTGGCTTGAATGGGAAATAGCATCTGGTACGTGCATGCGGACAATATGCAAAGACGTAAAGCTTATTAATGTCATTTTCTATTATTATCGCATGAACGCCAAAAACCCCTTAGGCATCCTTCTGCTCGCCTTAGTGCTTGCAGCGAGCCTTCTGATGGCTTTCGCTGTGCCTCCGGAGGGTCAGAGAACCCCTCAGGTACCTGGAGAGCCTGGGATCTCTAGGTTTGTCGGGAACCTGACGCTGGGTGATGAAAGGTCGCCTGTCTCCACGGTCGTGTTCAGGAAGGATGCTCCGGCGAGCGTCGTAGAGAAGGCCTACAACGACATCGTGGCTAAGTACACCCTCTCCCGCACGGTCGAGCTCTCCAATGGGAGGAGTGTGGCGGTCAAGGAGGTTAGGGTCTCAAAGCTTGTGAGGGATCCCTCGGGCCGGTACATGTTCAGGGTTGCCGAGGCACCGGACAAGCTTTCGCGGCTGCTGGCCCCCTACAGCGATTACGTTGAGCAGGTGGTCTCCAAGCTTCTGCCGTCGCTGATGGATAAGGAGCCGCTCGACCAGAAGGTGCCGCGCCTCCCGGCTCCGGCGCCCACGAACGTCGTGGTCGCGGATCTCATCGGCGTGACGAGGGCCCGCTCGGTCTACGGGGTTACTGGTAGCGGGGTTAACATAGCGATCGTGGACACGGGTGTGGACTACGGGCACCCCGACCTGACCGGCTCGCTGGTGTACTGGTCGGGGACGTACAAGGGCGAGTCGATCAGGGAGCCGCTGGTGTTCGACGCGGACGAGTCTCAGGTCCTGCTGCTGCAGGACGTG
>JAJHRM010000329.1 GCA_020832965.1 Thermofilum sp.
GGTTTCAGGAAGGTTTTCCACCATTTCCCCCACCCTGGAGAGAAAAAATCATGCGCTAGGGCTTGAGGAACTGCCTGGCAAGCGATTCGTAGCACTCGTCTTCATCTTTCTCTATACACAGCGAGGAGAGATCGACTCTTCTCCACGCTTTGTGCTCTACAACGGGGTTCGAGAACTCGGCGCGCGCGCATGAAAGGGTATATGTTCATCCTCCCCCACCCTAGGGAGGAAAAAAGGATGGCGTGATGGCGCGCGAAGGTATCACGCGGGCGGCCAGACCCGCCTCGCCTCTATCACGACTTTGACCTCATTTATAGCGATGAACTCTAGCACGCGCACCGGCTCGCCGGGACGCCCAGGTAGGTAAGTCCTAGTGTCGGGATTCTCGGCGACGAAACGCTCTGCCTCTGCGATAGACGGAACGGTGGAACTCTTCATCTCGAAGACGTAAACTTTGAAGTTTTGTGAAAGGGCTGCGAGGAGCTGCGGTGGCAAAGCGACGGTCACGACTGCCTCAACGCCCTCGCTCTTCAAAGATTGAATTAGCGCCGAAAGTTCTTTGGGCTCGGTCGGCAGGTTCTCTACGGTTTTCACGATCTGCAATCGCAGCTCTTCGAGCGCCCTCTCTTGAGCCGTGAGGAGTCTGTGTCTTCCTATGTAAACGACTTTCCTCTTCTCAGACATACTCCCACCCTAGGAGAAAAAGGAAAAGGAGCTTATCGTGTGGACTCGAAGGAAATGGTCATCTCCTTCCCCTCGTACTCCTTGGCTTGCCGACCTAGGAACTTCACAAGCACGTACTTTGCTATTGCCTCTATGATCGCGTTGTATATAGCGGAAGCGGGGAGGTAAAGCTTTTGCTCGTAGAGGGTGCTCGTTGCAACACCGTCAAACCACTCGTTGGTCTTCTCATCGATGATGTACCGCTCTCCAATTCCGTACCGCTCGCCAAGGACGAGGGTGTAGTACAACCGCGACGGCTTCACCTCCCAGCCCCACAGCGGGTCGTTGTACGAGTGTATCCTCGGCGGGTGGAGTGTAACGACGTAGTTGAGTCTCAGCTTGGAGTCGCGCTTCACGAGAGTGCCGATCTCTCTCAGGAAGGAGTCATCAAACTCCCTTAACAGCTTTAACTCCTGAGCGATGGGTGTGGGCTCGATAGCAAAAGCGTCTTCGGCGTACAGCTTGAAGGAAATGCGCAACGTTAGCTTCTCGCCGTTAGCACTGATGCGAAGGAACCTTGCAAGGGCATACTTCAATGCCGCCTCAATGATGCGGTTGTACAGCTCTTCCGCCGTGTATATCGCGTTGAACGGACACCTCAGCCCCTCGTACCTTCTGCCCCTCTCATCCTCTACGCGATCCCTGTAAATCCAAATCGCCTCATTGACAAGGAAGGATCCGTCGCCCCATGGCTTCACTTCCCAATACTTGTGGTGGTGAACAATTCTCGGTGGATGAAGGTACACGTCATAGTGGAAGCCTGATGTTTTGGTAAAGCGCCCAATTTCGTCGACGAAGCTGTGAAGCCCTCCGTCAACGAAGAGGTACTTTGCCATCCATCCCCACCCTAAGAAAAAAGAGGGAAGAGGTGAGCTAGCTTTCGCGTATCCCCAAGGCAGCTTTGAGCGCGCGCGCGCGCTGTAGTTGTTATTCGAGCGGGAGGTGTGGCAAGATGCGGAACAGCACGGAAACGACGAAGTTCTTCTCGTCGTAGCGCGTCAGGTCTCCTCGCAGCTCCAGGACGCGCTTCATTTCGACGAGGACGTGAACGTCGCCGCCCCCATACTCTACGATGTCTACGCGCACCCCCCTCGCATAATACTTAAGCTCCTTGGGCAGTGCCCCCTCGGAAATCTTTACCTTGTAGACCCTGCCGCGCGCCCGCGTCCTGTAGTACAAAGCTCGCTCGGCGATGTCCACCAGCCCCTCTCCGTCGGTCAGGAAGTAGTGCTCGTTTACCCAGTACGCACCGCTCCGCTTCACGGAAACCGCGATGACTCTGAACTTGTAGGGCGCGTCTTTAAGGCGCTGATACACCGGAATCGTCGAGGGAAGGTGCTCCGCTGGGACGAGGACTTCTTGAACAGGGACAAGAAGCACATCAAGGTTTTCTCTCTGGGTTTCAGGAAGGTTTTCCACCATTTCCCCCACCCTAGGGAGAAAAGAGGGGGAGAAAAAGTTTAGCGAAGACGGATGGTGTATCTTAATGGCTTTAAACGTCCTTGCTCCCATATAAAGATCAATTCACTTCTTTCACTCTCACTCTTTACGATAAGAGCGTTAGGAATAAAACGTGTAAGTTCGGTAAGTTTGGTTTGCATCTTCCCACCCCTGAAAAAATTTACAACTTGAATCTCAGGGGGGCGCGGTAGACGCGCCCCCCGTAGGGGATCTCAATGTAGAGCTGGTTGTTTTTTAGCGTTATATCGTAGACTTTCCCAGTAGATGGCGATATAGCGTAGTACGCTCCTTTTTCCTCTATTACCAATAGAAAACCGTCGCCCTCGGAGAACGTACCAAAGCCAACGAATCGAGGATCAACGAAAACTCGCTTCCCTACTTTAATCTTTTCGATCATTTTTCCCCACCCTAAGAAAAAGAGGAGATTAAACGAGGGAGTGTTGGGTAGCGGGGTAAATGTAGAGCGGCTCTAGCCCATGCTTCTTTAAATAGTTCTCGATATCAATAGCCAATTTCCTTCGACTTGAAACCATTATCAAAGTATTCCCCTCGTAGACAACCAACTTTTTATCGTTCAAAAGTGGACTATGGATCGAGTACGTAAGAACGAGACCGCCCTTGACAATCACTTTGATTTCTCCTCTCTGCATGCGCTCAAGCGCCTTCCTGTTCAGGATTTTTACATTTACCTTGGCCTTCTTTTTCTCCACCTCCACCACTTCCCCCACCCTGAGAGGAAGGAAGCCGCCGCCACCCCCTTCATAGCTACCCGGATCTTCGCCGCCCCGCGGTTGCCCGCGGGGCGGCTAGCCCGAGCCACCAGTCGGTAGCCGGCGGGTTTAAACCCCGCCGACACCCGACCTCCCCTCGGGCATCATCGGCGGGCGGCAGCCCGAGCGGGCTCTTCACCCGCTCACTTGCC
>JAJHRM010000041.1 GCA_020832965.1 Thermofilum sp.
TAGAATCTCGGATAATCCCAAGTAGCCTGCCACTGTATACCTGAACTCCTTGTCTTTTTCTAGTAGCTCCAAAAACTGTTTCCTAAGTCTACCTGACAAGTTTAGCCCCCTAAAGATACCCTCTACTATGTTTTTAAGATGACAGACTTATAACTTTATTTCTACTTTAAGGTGATGCGAGGAGCCTAAGTTATAATACCAAGGAGAAATTAAAAGAGAAATAATGCATCCTGAAGAATATTTGGAAGCACGTTTTAATTATTGGGGTAGTTTCATTCTACCAGTGTCTTTACTCTTATTAGGTCGATCAAGTATCTGTAAAGAGCTACTCCTAGGGGAGCAGGATCAACGCAATAAGTGTTAAGACTGTGAGGTCTGCCCAGAGCTCGCTTAGCCCAAAGCCTTGTAGAAGTGCCAGCCTAGCAATCCTCATCGCATATGTCTGGGGCAGTACTCGGGAGATCATTTGAAGCTGTTCTGGGAGGACCTCAAAAGGGAAGTAGACGCCGCTTACAAGCCCCGTCAACACGCCGACTAGCCACCTGACGGGCTCTATGCCTTTCCATGCGCCTATGACTGTTATCATGCTTGCAGAGATTAGCCCTATGCTCGCGACAGCAACCCATCCTATGAATATGCCCAGGAGGGCTATAGGGTAGTTTCCCCCACCAATCTTCAACCCAAAGAGCAGCCCTACGCAAAAGTAGATGAAGATAGAGATAAACTGTTCAATATAGCCGTTCACCACAAAGGCAAGAAGGGGCGCTGAGAAGGGTATCCCCGAGAGCTTAATGTAGTCGTACATGCTGAGGTGCTGCCCCACCCTCCCCCTGAGGATAAAGAGTGTAGCCATTCTAAACGCGTCAAGGGTATAGGTGTAGAAGCTGTTGAGCATCAACCCGAGTATGAAGAAGGAGACGAAGTCCCCGCCATACTGTTGGTAGACTGGGTTTGCTGCCTCGAAGCTTTTCCCGAAAAATACCCAGGTTGAGACGCCGAGCACGAGGTTGACAACGTGGAGGGCAACATCCACTCGAGCCAATAGTACTGCAAGACAAGGTTAAATAGTAGGAACTTAAGGAAGTTAGTCCAAAACAATGCGATTTTAGTTTGAAAGCATTCAACGTTAATGACTGGTCACCCAGCTTCTCGCGGACAACCCTAATGAATATGTCTTCAAGCGTCGGCTTGTTCACCTTCACGTACCTCACTTCTCCCCCCATTTTCAACAATAGTGAAGATGACTTTGGGCAGAACCCTTCTCGGGTCCTAAGTGTATATTACGAACCTACTAGTGTTTTCCTCTGTTTCTCCCAATTTCACGAACTTGGATATCCCACTTATCCCCTCCACTAATTTCAAGATCTCCTGCGTACAGTTTGACACCTCGAATTCTATCGACCTTTCCTTAAACATGCTGCTTATGAGCTCCTCTGGTTTGCGCGCACTACTTATCCGCCCAGTCGCAAACAAAGCAAGAGCTCTGCAATCGCCTCCGCAAAGATACCTCCAGTGGCAGTGTATACAGGATTCTAGCTTGCCTACGCGTAACTCCCTTAATTTCCTCAAAGCTTCGCTACTAAAGTATATCTCACGGGAACAACTCATCCCAATGTTTCCCGCTCTATACTCGGTAGCATGCACATAGCTCAGGTCTTCCTCACCTCCTCTTACATGGCTAGGATGAGTTTGGTTATGCCCTCCTCCCTTCTAGGAGCCGAAAGGAGCCTTGTTTAAGGTGGTTTTCCTTCCAGTTTCTCAGAGAGAATTCTAAGTGTTTCAGCGAGCTTCTCGTATTCCCGCTTTCCCTTCTCCGTAAGATATGCCACTGTCTCTAGCCCCCTTACTCTTCCAGGTTCCTTCCATAGTTCAACGTAACCCTTCTCGACTAGTCTCTTGATGTTGCTGTCGAGGTCGCCCCAGCTCAGGTTCAGCATCGCCCTGAGCTCTGATAGCTTTACTCTGCCGAAGGCGTAAAGGAGGGATGCTATCATGAAGCGTTTAGGGCTGAAGAGATCGCTGTTGATGGCCTTAAGCAGATCCCCTGCGTCATTTGGTTCACGCACTTTGGAGCCACCTGTAGGCCCTCCATATGGCGGTAAATGCGGCGCACGTGTAGCTTAGGAGCATTAAGCCCATTGCCATGAAGTTTCCTGCTGATAAATCCCGGGAAGCGAGGAAGTAAACTAGCGGTGATGTAGCTAGGGTGATTGCCCCAGAAATCAGGAAAGGCTTTGCCACTACTAAGCCCTTCCTGTAGGCTTCACGCTCGAACAAGAAGTGGTTGGCGAGTAGGCATATAGAGAGAGCGAGGTACCACGCTGTTCCCCCAACTAAGAGACTCACGCCCAGACTCCTCAAGGCGTCAGCAGGAGAGCTGGCGAGCACGCCTGCTATGCTATAGATGATTATGAAGGGGGGTGCCCATGCGGCTAGCTGTTTGAGTACGGGGTAGGCACGCTCTCGTTGAGGAGCTGCAAGGCGGACAGCGATGGGCACTAAACCCCACATGAGGATAAACGCCGTTATCCAGTAGGCAGGTTCATTTGTTGGCTTAAATGCTAAGGCAACTGCAGCCATGATTAGCCAGTAGGAGGTTATGAGGGTGCCAACTGCCAAGAAGACGTGGGCCCCGTAGACCGTGTCTAAGTATTTGCGGAGCCTCAGCGCCAGTTCAGCGAGGTCTGCTTCTTCCTTCACGTACATTTTTTCAGACATAGCCTTTTCAATCATTGCTACAGCTTGGATGCTTATATTACTTGGAGAAACTCTTAAATCCAGAGCCTACGCCCTGCTTCCAGGAGAGATCCCTGACTAACGCCCGTCTCTAAACGTACCTCAGGCTTGAGCCGGACACCACCGCACACTTGCTCGGCTTGTGCTCTCTAACTTCCCGTGAGTCCACTATGTGGAGCGCTCTGAAGCCTCTGGCGACGAAGTAGTCGGCGAGTATCTTCCTGTGGCACCTCCAGGGCAGCCTCTCACAGCACATGAGGGCTGTCGCCATGCTTCTTGCAATCCCTTCAAGCTTCTCCAAGTCCTCCAGCGCTTCGCTACGCGTAGTGATGTAGGTCGCATACGCCCTGAAGCCTTCCGATTCAAAGCATCCAGCTATCCCCCTGTCCTCAACGTCCACACCAAACTTCCTGTAGCCGCCAAGCCTCGGGAACCAGTAGTACTTCACGCCTACCCGCCCCAGCTCTTCTTCCAGGTTTTCCCCGGAAAACTCCTGACGCCTCCGCGGTGAGTTCCACCTCCTAACATCCGCTACTGCCTGGACACTAAACTCGTTGAGGAGCCTGAGAAACTCGTCCAGAGTTCTGCCCCCGTAACCTATAGTGTAGATTACCGGTAGCGCGTGCGCCACGTGTTACCCCGCCCTATCGCAGGGTTATGGGTTTTACTCTGCTTGGTATCGATAGGAAGCTGAGTGCCCTGATCTGCCTTGGTAGCTCGCGCGCCTGCAAACGTAGTTTTACTGATGGATTCTGGCGGAAGACTTCCTGGGCTAGAAGAAATAAACAAGAAATTTAGCTTGAAATTTGGTGCCGTTGCCGAGATACCTGACAAGATAGGTATTGCGAGAATACTTAAAATGGACATGTTAAATGTGCCGCCTCCCACGGGGGACAAAGCCATGGACTATAAGATAAGGCTTGAAACCACTCTGAAGCTTTTAGAGCGAAACGATGTTGTTTATGTTCATCTAAAGGGACCTGATGAACCGGGTCACGATGGAGACATGAAAAGAAAAGTAGTGCGCGCTTAAAATATTAGTCTGCATTACATATAGAGTGTGATTATTGTTCTTTAAGTTTTTTAGGCTTATAATTATAACTTAATGAAAATTTATCTATTTTATTCCTTGTAATGCTTCAATGACCATTCTTTCCTCCATTGTTAGTTTTTGAATTAACTCGTAGTAGGGGACAGTGAACAAGCTATCGATAAAGTTTTCCCTGACTATTTTACCTTTGAAGATGATTGCCCCTCTACTTGCCACTCTCTTGGCTTGTTCCGGGTCATGGGTAACTATTATTATTGTTGTCTCACGTGAAAGTTTACGTATAAGTTCTTCTATTTTTGATGCATTAACTGGGTCTAGATTGGCCGTGGGTTCATCCATCAGTAGGACCGGGGGGCGCAGAGCAAGGGCCCTTGCAATACACAAGCGTTGCTGTTGTCCACCACTAAGAGAGATCGCCGGCATTTTCAGTTTGTTTTTAACTTCTTCCCATAATCCTGCCTGTTCCAGCGCTTCTCTTACTATCTCATCTAGCTTTTTGCCTTTAGCTATACCGTGTAGCCTTGGTCCAAGCGCTACGTTGTCATATATCGAGAGATGCGGCAACGGGTTTGGCATTTGGAAAACCATCCCAGCAAGCCGTGCCACTTGCTCACGCGGGAGATCCCTGTAAACATCTATGCCCATTATCTCGACTTTTCCTTCAACTCTGGCCTCTGGTCTAAGCTCTATTAATCGATTTATTGCCCTTAGCAGGGTAGATTTTCCACACCCAGAGGGGCCCAATATGGCGTATACGCTGTTTCTTGGAACATTGAGGTTAATGTTGAAAAGAACTTGTTCATTGCCATAATAAACATTTAAGTTTTGGATTCGAACAGATGGATTTTCCATTAAAATCTCACCTCTTTTGCAGCTTTCCTAATAATGAGAGATAAGGAAATGCTAACCAGTGCAAGTATAGAGCTCGCGCCCCACGCTAGTTTTTGCCAGTTTTCATATGGTGTCCTTGCGAAGTTCCATACGAGGAGAGGCAATGTGCTTGAGGGGCCGTCCAATCCATAGAAGCCATAAAATGCGGCCCCAGCAGTAAAGAGCACTGGTGCTGTCTCGCTGAATGCTCTGAGAAAAGCTGAGAGAAGCCCGACAAGTATACCCCTCATATTCATTGGAACAAGTACAAAGAAGACTGTCTTCCACCTAGGTAATCCTAGACTGTGTGCGGCCTCCCTATAAATGAAGGGGATAACTCTCAGAGATTCCCTTACCTGAACCACTGTATATGGAAGTATTGCCAAGGAAAGACTCAACGCACCGGCAATTAGCGATGTCTTCTTAGTCGCAAGAACGTATGTTGCATAAATAAATATGCCGAGGATTACACTCGGAACTTCGCTTAGGAAGTGTGATGCACTTTCTGCCAGTATTGCAAGTCTGGTCTGTGGATATTCATTTATGTATACACCTGTCAAGAAACCTATAGGAAAAGCGATGGCTACTGCTAGTGATATCATTACGAAACTACCTATGAGCGTATAATAGATTCCTCCGGAAGACTCTTCACCTGGAGCGGCAGGTGCCGTAGTAAAGAATGCTGGTCCTGTTTCGATTATCACTTTGAATCCAAGGATTAGGGGTACAATTATTAGGGAAAAAATCGCCAGTAGAATAAATCCAACTAGTAAAACGATCAATAAGAAAACAATTTCATTTTTTATGGAGCGAAGATTCATTATTGCTCACCTCTAACAATTCTGACACTTCTGTTAGCCAGCCTTAATCCAATATAGGAAAAAAATGAGCTAGTAATCAAGAGAACGAGAGCCGCAAACATTAATGCACTATATTCGTACTTGTAATAGGTAGCCATTCCAAAATTATTAGCGATTAGGCTTGTAGCAGTTGAAGCAGGTAAAAATGGATCCAGGGGCAACCTGTACGCATTTCCTATTACTAAGGTAACTGCAGTGGTCTCTCCAACAGCTCTGCCAAAACCAAGGAGAAGAGATGATACTATGGCGGGAAAAATCATCTTTAAAACGATGATAGCCCGCTCGATCTTTGTAGCACCTAAACTAGCTATTGCCTCTATGTATGATAAAGGTACAGATGCATATACGGATTTAATTATCGCGGTTGAGTATGGGGCAATCATGGTAGATAACACTAGTCCAGCCGTGACAATGCTCGCTCCTGTTACATTGACATATCCAAGCTTAACAGCTAGCTGTCTCACCAGTGGTACAATAAGTGTAAGACCCCACAAGCCGTAAAGAACTGTAGGAAAAGAAGCCGCGACATTTATTAGTTCTTCAATTGCTAAACGTGCTCTGTAGGGAATAATCTCCTGGATAAAAACAGTTAGAGAAATCGAGAAAAATGACGCAAACATGATCGCGAGAATAGCCACATACAGAGACCCAACTAGGGGAGGAATTATTCCATAAACTTCTTTTGCTGGATCTTCTGCCGCATTCCATTGAAATTCCGTGAATATGCGGAGTCCCTCGTAAGTAAGGACTGGGATAGATTCCTTGAAGAGAACAAGAATCAGAAGAATATCTATGCTCAATAGTAGAACTCCTGGTATAGATAGCATGATCCTTAGCATGTCTCTATTCATACTTACACTCACTAAGTATTTCGTAGGCAAGTATATATAGTTTATGTTCATGGTAAGCATGAAAAATAAAAATATATAGAAAAAAAATATTTTATTTATTTACCAAAAAGTTGAGATAGCTGAAGTATTTTCTGTGAAATACTTTGTGGTATTGGCGCATAACCTTCTGCAATATTTTCTGGCCTCTGACCATCTGTAGCTATAAACTGCAACCATCTTGCAAGGGCCTTTCTCGTATTTAGGTCGTAGTTGTCAGGAGACTTGAGAAACATGTAAGTTGGGGAAGAGATTGGATAGGCATCTGGATCTGTTGTTCCAAAGATCTTCGATAGAAGATCCAAACTGTGTATATCACTAGTAAAATCGACATCCAAGCTTTTAACGGCTAAGCTGACTCTGTCAGCAGAAGGTAATACAAATTTGCCTGCATTGTTTCTCAAAGCTACCACACCCATTCCCTTCGTATATGCCAGTTCGACATATCCCATGGAGTACGGTGTTTGCTGAACCATGCTTGCAACTCCTGTATTTCCTTGTGCACCTTGTCCTCTCCCCATCGAGTCAAGAGGCCATTGAACTGTCTTCCCCGACCCGACTTTTGTTTTCCATTCGCTCGAGACAAAGCTCAGGTAAGACGTGAAGACAGCTGTTGTTCCACTGCCGTCACTTCTATGAATAAGGTATATCTCTTTGTGTGGTAAGAGATTTGCGAGTTCAGGGTTTAGTTCCTTTATCTTTGGGTCATCCCAGTAATTTATTTTTCCAAGGAGGATGTCTACTAGAACTTCTGGTGTAAGCTTGAGTGGTTGTTTGTCTTTTAGCTCCGGTATGTTGTAGACCACTGCTATTCCTCCGAGAAGGTAGGGAACTTGATAAACAGTCCCGTATTTGTTTTTAGCCTGGTTTAGCTGTTCGGTTGTTAGTGGAACATCCGAGCAACCAAACGTTGTGAGACCATTTAGGAAGTCGCTTACCCCTTGTCCACTGCCTACAGCGCTGTATTCAATCTTTATATCTGTATTTGTAGAAGTGAAGACTTGTATCCATTTTCTGAGCTGGGCTTCCGGAAAAGTTGCACCACTTCCCTTTAGGAGCACTGGCTGGGATAACTGGGAGGGGGCTGAGGTGGTTGGTGTTTGAGTTTGCTGTGTAGGTGTGTTAGTAGAGAAAAAGAGTAGCCCCGCTATTATTATTACTATCGCTATGACGATTACTATTATTGTTCTATAGTTCTGGTTTTTGCTCATACAGGACTATGTAAAAAATGTGATACTTATATACTTTTCTCTAATTAGTAAGTAGTTAAAATAGAAAGAAGAAATCCTATATATTAGCGCGCGCGCTAGGCTATATTTGTCGGCGATGTATCTTACTCCTATTCCGACGTCGACTACTCCTCTGCTGACAAGATATGCTACAGCCTCGTGGGTTTTAACGCGCGCTACATCGTTTTCGTCTAGAGCCCTGTACAAAGCTTCTTCTATTTCTTCAACCACGTCGTGTACGCGGGGGATATATCTTGGGTTCTGCTCCTACGGACTTTGCGTAGGCATAGATCATTGTCAAGTTAGAGTCATAGATTTGCCCGTATTCAAGTGGCTCGCACGCTCCAAAAGAAAGGTGATTTTCACCTTTTAATCTTGCTTACCCTTCCTCAGCCACTCGGTTACTCTTTGCGCCGCCATCCTCCCGCTGCGCATCGCCAGCCCAATGTTTGATGGTCCATGTGCAACGTCTCCAGCAGCAAAAAGACCCTTGAGCGTTGTCATGTAGTTCTCATCTATCTTTATTGTCCCGTTCGGATTGATTTCTGCGCCTATTTCCCTGAGTCCTGGAGGTGGTGTTGGCTGCAACCCCACGGCTACAACTAGGGAGTCCAACTCGAGGTCGAACTCCGAGCCCGGAATAACCTCGGTCTTCGCTGTCCTGCTCGTGGTCGGCTTAACCCTTGCAAGCTTAACCGCTTTAATTTCCTCCCCGCCGATTATCTCCTGAGGTACGGCGTTCTCGATGAACTCCACCCCCAGCTTCTCCAGGTGCTTGAGCATGTGCTTTGCTGGGGCAACGCTCATCGGCCTCCTGTAGATGAGTACGGGCTTTGCACCGTACTCGAGGGCGGCGAGCTCAGCCACGTCCACCGCTGTCAAGCCCGCTCCAACTACTCCCACCCTCCCCCTAAGCTCCGGGGGGCTTGCTTTAACGTAGCCAAGCTTGTAGGACATGAAGTGGAATATCCAGTCCAGGGCGTTGTAGACGTTACGCTTATCCTCTCCCGGAACCCCCAGAGACCTGCCCTTCCACGTGCCTGTGGCTATTAGTACTGCATCGTAGTCCTGGAGGAGCTCCTCGATCCTGAGGTTCCTCCCGGCCTCGACCTCCGTGTAGAAGCTTACGCCTAGCGCTGCGACGGACTTTATGCTCTCGCGGACAGCACTCTTAGGAATCCTAAACTCCGGGATTGCGAAGAGGAGCATGCCGCCCGGCTCAGGCAGCTTGTCGAAAACGCTAACCTTATGACCATCACACCTGAGCTGGGCTGCCGCTGCTATGCCAGCGGGACCAGCGCCGACAACTGCGACCCTCCTCCCCGTCTCCGGACCCGGCTGGCTACAGGCTGCAAGCCTTATCATTGCCATCAGCGCGCCGCACGCGCCATTCGTTACCCCACCGGGTGTGGTTATAAAGCTTTTCGTTGTGATGAGTTCTGGCAACCCTGCCTAGATTCCAAGCGCGCTACGAGAAGTATTCATCGATGTATTTTCTCCTCCTGTAAAGGATTACGGCTGCTATGTGTGTGCAAATGTTTTTTCTACGTGACCATCCGAACGGTGCATTGTAGCACGTGCACTCGTACTTGTCTCCAGCCCATGTGACGAGGTAAAATGGCTTCTTGTCGCCGAAATCTGGGATGCCTTTGACTAGCCACGAGTGCCGGGATTGTTCCTCAACTGTTCCTAAGAGGTATCGTGCCAGTGACCGTGCGAGCCAGCTCTCTCTGGGGAAGATGCCGTATAGCTGTCTGATGGTTTGGCTAAGCGAGTCCGTTTTAGGAGAGATTGTGGATTCTTTGACTAGCTTCTCAGCCTGCTTAAGGGCTTCCCGAACGTGGGGTGAATAAGGATTTGTTCTTTTCATTTTGCCCCCTTTCCAGGTACTGGGTTAGTTTGCTTTGGCGCGTTTTTTCTTCTCTGGGGAATGCGGCTTTGCAGTCGACTAGGTATTTGCGGCAGAGATCCTGTATGCGGCTCTCAACAGTGTTTATCCAGCGTGGACTTATGGCTAGCATGTTTGGGTTCTTTTCTATCAGGTGTTTCATTGAGTCCCTTATTCCCGGCTTGGTGTGGAGGTAGTCGTAGTAGACCTTGGACCCTGTCTCTACCGCCAGCGTAATTATCTCTTCCAGGTTTTCCCGGGAATCGTTTAAGTCCCTGATTATTGGGCCGATGAATATCCATGTCGGTATCCCCGCCCTGCTCACTTCCCGCAGAGCCTTGATCCTCTCGGCTGGAGGGGGGGCGTTTGGCTCTATAAGTCGAGATACATCTGGGTCTAGTATTGTTATTGTAAAGCCTACGTCGACGTGGGAAACGTAGCTTTTCAGGATGTCTATGTCTCTCGTTACTAGCGGAGACTTTGTCTGTATGCTTACCTTGAAGTTGCCCCGTAGGAGGACTTGTATCCCCCTCCTCGTTAAACCTTCCCCGGCTTCGATGGGCTGATAAGGGTCTGTTAGTGTTGATACACCGACTACTCCTCTGGGTTTTCTCTTTACCTCTTCTCGGAGTACCTCCAGGATATTTTCCTTTATGTACACCACCGTGCCCCAGTTTCTCGATACCTCCTCATCTCGGACATACGCCCTAGCATAGCAGTATACACAGCCATGAAAGCAGCCCACATAGGGGTTATATGCATAGTCGAGGTCGTAGAGCCCTGACTTTGACAGGGCTGTCTTAACCCTTATCCTCTTATAGGTAACCATGCCCGGTTCAGGCGTCCTCCTCACCCTCCACGCGCATGCGTGGAGAAGTAGTTCAGAATGGACTCCTGCCTGAGGAGGTTCCTGAGAAGCCTAGACTTCTCTAGCCAGACTTGAAGTGGTAGCCTTGTAGCTTTTCCTAGCCTTTCGAGGACTTCCCCAAGCGAACTATACTTTTCGGGCTTTGTCCTGAAAAGCTGGCGAATGTTTTCCCTAACGAACCATACCCCTATGGGCGAAAAGAAGCCTTCATAGATTTCCCTAATGAGTATCGCAGTCCCCTGCCTCTTCTCCCTCAGCATGTACTCCGCAGCTGCGAGCCTCGCCGCGTAGTAGCATCCACCTAGACTGGCGTACGTCGTTCTACCCTTGTACCCCTCGTAGTCCCCCTCAACCTCGATACGGCTGGAAGGATTCCACATGGTATGCGGGAACCATGCTTCTATCCACTCGTAGCTCCACCCGCGGGGAACGATGATCCCGATAAAGTTATTGTCCTCGTGCTTCCACTGGAAAAACAGGAACTCGGTGAAAGGCTCAAAGTCTTTAATTTTCTCGATAAGCCTCTGCGAAATCGTCGAGTCTACAGCTGTGATAGACCACCTTGTGGGGACGAGTTTCCTCTGAGAAGCGTAGCCAAGGGCGCCTGT
This sequence comes from Thermofilum sp., assembly GCA_020832965.1. The sequence goes on from JAJHRM010000041.1 coordinate 10,998, forward strand.
GGAAAGCATCCTCTGGATGTGGCTGACGGGTATCCCAGACTCGTACAGGTACATGACAGCGTCAGACGCTTTAACGTCAAGCGAATAGTACATTTTCTCCACGGGTCTCGTGAGCCTAGGCTCGCCGCTGACACGAATCTTTTGAGCTGGGCCCGCGGGACCTAGGGGCGGAGAGAATACGTCTAGGAGGACCCTAAAGCTGGGCTTCCTGGCGAGAGCCATCTCGATGTCCACCGGGTCCTTGGAGATGGATGCAAGCCTCAACTCCTCTGGAATATCTGCATGCCGGATATCTACTTTTGTCTCGCCACGGACTACTGCGAGCCTCATCCTCAATATTTCTGATAGAGGCTTTCCAAGCCACTTCTCCTGGTTTTCAAGGAGAGAGGCTTCTCCCCCGGTGACTAGGACTCCCAGGCTAAAGCTGACTTTCGGGTACCCGTGCCTGCCGACAAAGACTGTTGGAGGCGAGGGTCCGTGCAGCTCTGTTGCCTCTGGGAGCTCTATTTCCCTTAAGGCCTTCCAGTAGCTTAGGAGGGGGCAAAAGGGCTTTCCACATAGGTTTCTCGCCCCCCTGCATTTGAGGCAAAGAGCCGCGGCGTGGCTTGACATTTATTACCTTACATTTACTTCCTCTTAGGATTTTTAAGTAAATCTTGGTGTAGAGTGAAAGTGAAGAAATATTTTAGCCCTCAGGATGCCGTAAACGGGATGTTCAGGAGCAAGTTGTGGACGTCCGAGAAGGAGTGCCGGGTCTGCGGTAAGAGGTCCCCTCTAATATCCGAAGCCATAGGAGTGTGCGTTGAGTGCCTGAGAAGCAACCCGGAGGCGGTAGAGATCGCAATGAGAACGCATTACACGGAGAGGGCGAGATGGGGGTTACCTCGAGAGCCTCCTAGGGGTGCGAGGGGGGTTAGGTGCGGGTTGTGCGACTTGGACTGCGTTATTCCCGAGGATGGTGTAGGGTATTGCGGGCTCGTGAGGAACGTTAATGGCAGAATTGTTCACCTCTCTGGGCAACCGCATACAGCGATACTGGAGTACTACTATGACCCACACCCAACTAACTGTGTTGCGTACTGGTTTTGCCCAGGCGCCACTGGCAGAGGTTTCCCAAAGTACTCGTTGAGGAGGGATGGGGAGCGTGGGTACGTCAACCTAGCAGTGTTTTACGGGGCGTGTAACCACGACTGCCTCTTTTGCCAGAACTGGTTCTATAGAGAGCTCCTCGTGAGGAGGGAGCCTAGGGTGGGCATTGATGAGCTGCTGGGAGCGGCTTTGGACAGGAGGGTGACGTGCGTCTGCTTCTTTGGCGGGGACCCAGGACCCCAAGCTCTACACGCTGTCTACTTTTCCAAGAGGCTCCTCGAGGCGAGTAAGGGCAGGGTCATGAGGATCTGCTGGGAGTCTAACGGGCACTTCTCGACAGGGATCCTGCCAACGGTCGCTAAGCTGTCCCTTGAAACTGGGGGGATAGTAAAGTTCGACCTGAAGGCTTGGAGCCCTGGCGTCTACAAGGCGCTGACAGGCGTGGATGTGGGAAACCTTTACAGGAACGCGGAGTACGTGGCAAGGCTTTCAGGGTCTAGACCCGAAGTCCCCTTCTTCACTGCAAGCATCCTACTTGTCCCAGGCTACATCGATGAGACTGAGGTGAGGAGTATAGCGGGCTTCCTCGCAAAGCTATCCCCAGACATACCGCTAAGCCTACTGGCATTTTACCCGAAATACCTGATGGACGACCTGCCACCCACTAGCAAGAGGCATGCATACGAGGCCCTAAGAATAGCCAAAGAAGAGGGACTAGAAAAGGTATGGATAGGCAACTCATGGCTTTTGGGAAACCACTACTGAGGAAAAAATAGAGAGTTTAACTATCTTAAGGAAGATTTTCCCCTGGGAGTATCACGATATCTCCAAAGTTTTTGAAGTGACTATCAAATGTATAAATTTTTGTAATTCCCTCCTCCTTCATTTTGAGATAGGCAACAGCGTCATTAAGACTAACTAGATACCGTCGCGCAATGAGTATTGCCCTTTTATAATCTTCAAAGGTGACGGCCAAAACGTCAATATTCTCCCTTGAAAAAAGCGTAGAGACTAGACCTAAAGCTGCGGTTAGGCTGACTCTACTCTCAATGATATTTGCTATCTCACATATATGAACTGTACTTGTTGCAACAGGTAAACCTTCCTCCACTTCTTTTATTATAGCCTTAGCTATCTCTTTCATTTTTGCCTCCTCTTTTGTCAAACTCCTCCTAGGAGTCAAGTACGCATGAAGAAACACTGAGGAATCCAGAAAAGCAATACTACTCATAGAGAGCCTTCCTTAGCTTATGAGTATCCGTAAAATCATCTACATCTACTTCTATTGAATCAAAGAGATCCGTCAGTTTAATAGTCTCTAAAGGTTGAAGCTTAATCTCGTTTTCAGTAGCCTCTATGACGAATACTCTAGACTTGATCTTTTTCCTTATTTTTGATGGAATTACTATGCGTCCTTGCTTATCCATTTTTACAATCTCCATGGCTTTACATCTATACCATTTTTAATTATATGCCATATTTTAATCTTATGCCACAATTTTGTTCATGGCATACTGTCTTAGCGCGCTATTATTACTTGAAAATGTTTTCTTTCACATAAAGTCACCCTAGCATCATTTGAGCCGCTCTTTAGATATTCAGCAGACATTCTTGTCTCCAGAATCAACGCCCTCCTCAAGTTTAAGTTCTTCCTTCTTAGTCTCCCTTACTATCTCCTCTGCACGGGTTCCAAGTTTGACTCTAAGCGGCTGCAGTGGCTTAAAATGATTTTGCCGCCTGCTAGCTCGAGTAAGAGTGTGTCTCCTTCTTTAATACCTAGAGCCTTTCTTACATCCTTGGGCAAAACAATTTTTCCCCTTTTACCCATTCTAATAACCATTTCACTCAAGAAAATCCAACCCCTAAATCCCGTACGAGCGTTATAAAGCTTTTCGG
>JAJHRM010000330.1 GCA_020832965.1 Thermofilum sp.
AGGTTCTCGGCGACCACTACCTCCACTTCACCTCACCCTTCAACCGGTACCAAAGTACGGTGAAAATCGCGCAGAGGAGGGAGGCCGCGAGGCGCGGCAGCAGCACTGAGCGTTCAACGCTGAAGAAGCCGACACCTCCTGTCGTCGGCAGGAAAAGGAGCGCAGCGTGCATGTAGAGGTACCTCGCTGATAAAAGGCTCCAGCGCTCCTCGATAACGTATAGTTCGAGAAATACTAGGATTAGGTAATAAAGTGGCCTCTTAACGACAACAGCTAGAGCGGAAAGAATAGGGAAAAGGTACGTTGCGTAAGCCGCTAGGCTTACGGCGAGCAGCGCGGCGAAGCGCCAGCCCTGCAGCAATAGTGAAGCGCGCGTATCCCAAGAAAGGATGACCGCCAGCTTCGCGCCGACAAGGGGTGACAGGAAGAGCGCTAACGACGCCAACCACTTAGCCGCGTAAGCTTCCAGCCGACCCGTACCGCCCGCGTACCTTACGTAGGACAACCCCTCTCCCTCTTCAAGAGAGAAGAGGAGAGCGACGATCAAGGCCAAGTGCATTGTAGCTACCATAGGCTCCAGCACGCTAAACGCCGTCCCCACAAGGAGAGCCCAAGCCCCCTCGCTCGGAGATGAAGCCCACAGGGGGTTGCTGATAACGTTCACGCGGAACCTGTCGTAGAGGAGCAAGTAGAGGAAGAAGAGAGCCGCCGATGCCGCCCAAAGGTTGAAGAAAGAAATATACCACTTCACAAGCTCAAAGAATCTCCTTGTACCTCTTCGCGGCATAGAGACCCACCACGAGCAGCAGCACACACCCCACGATGGCTTCGTAAAGGTAAAGCCTCGCGTAACCGACCTTACCACCCCTCCCGACCCTCGCTTCCACTTGCAGGTTATAGTCACCGCGAGCTTCAAACCTCACCTCAAGCTCCATCGAGTACACTCCGCCCATGCTGGCCGTAAACGTCGGTAACGCGGGCTCGCCGAGCCCCTCGTATTCGTAGCTAACTCCGCTGGAGACATGAACTATTTTCAACCGGTAGCTCGTAACCTCGCAGCCCGATGATCGAATGTCGAAGTAAACCGTGTCGTTCACGTGAATGAGCGCTAGAAACGTCTCCCGTACAACGCGCTCGCCGACGCCGCTACCGTACTCAACTATCCCTCCCCTCTCGCTCAGCCAGAACTCGCGCGGAGGCGGGCTCGACGCGTGGCTTAGGAACACGAGCGGCACGAGGAGGAGCGAGAGCGACAGCAGCAGCGACGCTTGGAGCCTCACGCTCTCCGCCCCGACGTCCGCCGCGGCGGTAGGAAAGCGAGCGCTAAAGCCGCAACAGCAACTGCAGCGCTTACTGCCCAGTGCAGGCGTTCGTCAGCTCGGCCAGGACCGCCGAGCTCGGGGAGCTCAAGAACCGCGTTTGTCTCAATGAGTCTCATCTCAGTGCGGTGGGGGAGGAAGGTTAAGCTCACATTGATGTACCGATCCGATAAGTAATTTGAAAGATGTGCTGGAGGTAAACACGTTCTCCCGATGCAGCTGGCGCTGAGCAGGAGACCCGTCCTTTTATCGTAAACGAGCCTTAACGGCACGAAGGGTACTGCCACGTGTTCTGACCCAGCGTATTCGACTAGGATAAATGTTGAGCTGAATTTCCCAGTGTAAGCGAGCTCGACGAGCCGCCAAGGCTTGTGGGAGAGGTTTGTAAAAATGCGTTTTATAGAGCCACAATCTATATCTGTAGTTCTATTACCGAAATCTACAGCTTTGCAACCGAACACCCTCCACCTCTCAGCAAGGTAGCCTACATCTCTAGCAGTTGCACCGTAAAACCTTATGCGCAGAATACCTGGATGCGCGAGGCCAATTGCTGTCCTTTCTTTTCCCACTTTCGCTCGTCCGATTTGATAATCAACAGAACCGGTAAGGTTAAAGTTTATATAAAGTAATATTGACATCGAGAAGTTTTGAGAATCTAATATAAATACGCCACTATGCAAGATCCCGCCCATTATGAGAGTCTCGTTAAGCTGAAGATCCTTGGGGTTAAGCCAGAAGATCCACTCACCTAGCTTCCTTCCCGTTTCGTAATCTGTAACGTCGTTGTTTGTTAAATTTACTAGCAAAAGCTTTGTGATGTAAAATCGAGATGCATCCAAAACCTTTTTCCCACCACGCTCTTCCATACTAATCTCCTTTCTTGCCAGTCTTTTTAAGATCTCGCAGTGCTCGCCTTCGCAAAGTATCGAGGCATTGAATAGCGTTATTGTGTAATTTATAAGGCAGACATTACCTTTTACCTCCACAACGTTCACTTCCACAAACACCTTGTCGGCGCCTCCCCTGCCTATTCCGTGGAATAGGATAGAAGGAACTTTCCCGAACAACTCATTCAATTCTTTAGTTAATGAATCTATTGAAAATTGCTCCGTTTCGCTCGTTGCTTCTCTATCTACATCTACAATAGTGATCTCATATTTTAGGTATAAACCCTGCTGCGGCTGCGCTAAAGCGCAAGCGGAGAGAATCAATGCAAAATTCATAAATAATATCGTAATAAAAAATTTATTTTTAATCATTTTCTTACCTCAGCAAGAGCAGTAGCCTTGCAGGAATGCTATGACATACGCGTAGAAGTTTGGATCAAGGTACCAGTAAGCATCCGAGGAAATCCAGTCTCCAGCCTCCCCCACATCCCATCTTATAGTAGCCTTTCCAGTACAACTGCACACAGGACCACGCGTGTAACCTTTACCTGTTCCAGAGATAACGCAGACTGCAGATTCTGTTTCCCCGCGAGCATACCCGTAGGAGTTAGCGCTCGATGTTCCATATATTTCGGCTATAGCAGTAATGTAGTAAGGCTGCTCGGACCTGTAACGTGTGTAGGAGCAAGTTACAGCGAGCGCGAGGGGCACGAGCGCTAAGGCGGTTGCAGCGATTGCTGCCGCGATCCTTAGCCTTTTCATACACATCTCACCTTATAATGGACCAGCTAGCTATTTATTCTTTTTTTCAGAGCTAAAAGTTTCAGACCTCCTAAGCATCTTTAATTAACAGCCATAACCTCTAAGAACTCCCTAG
>JAJHRM010000331.1 GCA_020832965.1 Thermofilum sp.
CTCCTGGTGAGCATGAGAATCAACGGCGGCTCAGCGTCGGCGTACCCTCCGTGAACCCCGCCCGCCTGGCGCGCACCTCACTGAGGGGCTAAGTTCTGCGAGACAGCTCCCGAGGTTGACATGCCCTGCATGAAGAGACCGGTGCCCCCTGGGCGCGCGGTTCTCGACTTCTAGAACAAAGCCTAGTCGGGGCTTTTCAGGGAGCTGGGCTCGCTCCCATAATCATCAGGCTTAGGAATTAAAGGTGCTCGAAGCCAATGGCTTAGCTCGCTGGCGATGAGACAGGGCCTTCTGGGGTTGGCATCGTGCTGCGTGTTGGGAGGCCGCTGGGTTGCTAGTGCTCACGAGCAAGTGGGGCGAAGCATAAATAGCTCCCTGTATACAAACTGTAAACTAAGGAGATATCTGTGAGCGTTGTCATGAGCGTGAGAGTCCCTAGGCAGTTGAAGGAGAAGCTCGAGAGGTACGGCGTTAACGTCTCTGAGCTTGTGAAGAGGAAGCTAGCTGAGGAGGTGGAGAGAATCGAGAGGGAGGAGGTCAGGAAGCTGTTGGACGAGCTGAGAAGCGCCTTGCAGGGAAGGGTAGATCCTCACGAGCTCTCAAAGCTTGTGGAGGAGGAACGCGAGGAGAGGTGAGGGGTCTGATGCACGTTCTCGACGCCAGAGTCTACGTGCCCTTCATGGCGCGCGCCACCGGTTGCCCCGCCTTGTCACGGGGTTATGGGTTTTCCTTTTCTCGACCACTCCGCTGGGTGTTGGTAGGAAGCTGAGAACCCTGACTTGGCTTGGCGGCTGGCTTTGATGCCCAGCGCCTCCAGACCTCGTAGCATAATGTTCAGCGCTGCGCGCGAAAATTCTAATGACACGTAAGGAAACGCGCGCAATAACTAAGCATAGAGCTTTCAGCCCATTAGAGCGCATGCCCTATGCTAGCTCGAGAAGTGGGACACAGCCCGATTTAATCGAGGATAAGCGATGTAAGCACGCTTTAAGGGCTGGGCTGAAATCAGAGTGCAGAGGGGCCGCCTACACCTGGATGTGACTACCTTGAGTGGCTAGCTACGTACCCGTGGCATTAGCTTGAAGGGTGGTTTGAGCTTCTCCGATCACTTTGAGAAGGTGGTAGTAAGCATAGGGGTAGAGGGACCACAGCTCGGCGCTGAGAACGAGCATGCCCACGGCTTCCCTTTTCTCAATTACCAAGTCTAACACTGTCTTGCTGTCATCTGCCTCCACGTACCTACCACACTCCGAAAAGGGGTCTAGGCATAGAACATGGTCTAGTAGAGGCTTCCCGTCCGCCAGCTGATAGGATCCGAAGGCAGAGAAAGTCAGCAAGGTAATGCCCATAAGCCTAATCCTCTCACGTTCGTCATCCCCAGCGACGAGAATTTTGTACAAAGCCTTAGGATCCCTCGACATGCTACGCATTAACTCCAGAGCATTGCTCGGTAGAACCCTAATTAATTGCTCAAGAGACTTGGTTGGGCTGCTCCAAATACTATCCAGTTGCTTCTGTACATACTCCCAAGTTAAAACCTCCTTTATACCGCTAGCTATCTGAGCCACGAGCTCGCTACTTAGCGGCTCCTTCAACGCGAATATTTTTCCATGGGAGCTTGACCTCTCGACAAGCTCACGGATAAGCTGCCACCCCAGCTCGCTTAAAAGTAACTGTGCTTGAATATATCCACCAATTCCCGGGTCACGCGCCATATCTTCTAACAGATTACTTAAAGATTTTAAAACCCCTGGGTCAATATCTATTTTAATATCTAGGGCTGATAAAGTTTTCTTCACGCACGAAGAATCTTTTAGCCATTTTCGAATTCTCTCTAGTTCTCCTTTTAACTTAGTAAACTCATTCTTAGTTCTGATAGTTAGCTCGTCCAATGCTTGCCCACGCATGTACTTTATGATATCACTCGCCTTCCCTGCCGCTTTATTGAGTATATTGATTAAGGGGGAGTGGCCCAGCTCCTTGAGCTTGTCCGGCTTGACGAGGCCCCTAGCGAGGAAAAGAAGTTTAACCGATTTCTCAGCCGCTTGCTGCGCATGGAACAAAGACGACATGAGGAACGCAGGCCGGTCTTTGTAGTTAAAGTAGAGGTCTGCTGCAAGCATCAAATCAGCTACCACAATTTCAGCGTAGTGATCCAGCCAGCGCTCTTGAAGACCGATTGGGTCCGTCACTACAACTATCACGCGCGCATCACTGAGTCCACAAGGACACAATACTTATGCTTATCTTTGAGCTAACTCTACCCAACAATTAGACATCCCAATGAGACTCCCAGCGCGCGCATGTTTACTTTTTCCTGCAAGAAGTCGGAAAACTGTGCTAGTACTAATTTTTACTCGTTGGAAGCTTCTCATAACGTCCTTGAGTTTGCCCAGGAACGAGTGCGAGCCTATCTGTGATATTAGCTACATGTGCTAAGTGTGCTAACTAATACGTATTGGCTGCACTCGCAAAATTTTTGTGAAAAAGTCATCTAACTAATTTCTTAAATCTTATTCTCAGACTAATCTACAAAACATTAAGTTTAAATAAGACACCTGGCAAAACTACTACTGAGGGAAAAAAACATGATAAAATCTCTGGAATATTTCTCAAGTGAATGGCTAGAGCATTGCGACGACACGCGCTGCAGTACGGCTACGCGGACACTAGCAGCAGGTACGCAGTCTACGGTCTGCATGCGAACTGGTACTTCATCGCTTTGACGGAGAAAGGCCCCCTGGCTAGGGAGGCGTACGGGAGAAGGCTGAGGGAGAACCTGGACTTCGCCAGGAGGCTCGCTGAGAGGTATAGGAGCCTGGCGCGCGCATAAAGGCTTAAGATGTGATTTCGAAAATACCTGTTTGCTGGTGCTGCGCACCGCCTTCATGACGCGCTAGGAGGTGCTCAAGGGGCGGCGGCGTGCCTGAGGCCTCTGGGTACGCGGGGGGTTTAAGCTCAGCCGGGTATGCTCGGTTTGGAGGGCGCCTTGCGGGCAGAGTTCGACGAGAGGTACGTGGCTGAGCCGTTCGACAGGGCTGCGCAGACCTACGACAGGGGTAGGCTCGGCTGGTACAGGGGT
>JAJHRM010000333.1 GCA_020832965.1 Thermofilum sp.
CCCGCTCTTTCAGGAGCGCGTACAGCTCTTCAGCCTTCCTTAAAACCTCGTCTAAAACTGGAGCTGGCAGAGCCGGCAGGGGGAGGTCGCTGGTCGAGCTCGACGCGTAATCCTCAACTCTCGAAACGGGGAGGTAGATGATCTTCGGCGGGACCTGAACCTCCACAGCTCTCGCCTTACGGCCGTAGAGGAAGCCCAGCGCAAACGCGGCGGAGAGCGTTAACGCGCCCACAAGCTAACGTCGCAAAGGGTATTTATGCGCATCTCCCCTGTGATGCCTTAGCGCAAGCTTGCTATCGCGAGCTGCGCACGGCAGGTTAGCAAGAATCGAGCGCGCGGGTATTCAGCTCAGCTTTGCCCCGCATTTCCAGCAGTACTTCGCTCCAGGCTCTACCGGCGCGCCGCAAGATGGGCACTTCTGGATTTTCTCTTCTATTTTTTAGCCAGGCAATCTTGGAATCCTCCTCCTCTGAAGTCTTGATAACGATCTTTATAGGAAGTTCTCCCTTACGCTTTGGCTTGATGGGTATCTCTATAATAACGGATTTAGCAGTTAACTTAACACTCCCAGGGTTTAAACAGTCGATGTCCCCCTCAACGGTCAGAGAGGCTTTACCCGTACCCCTAACTCTAACGTTCATCCTGCCCCATTCGTCTACAAAAAGATCGCCAAATTCAACGTCTAGTATACTAAGAGAAGTAAGCTTCTTAATGAGCTCGGCGACTTCGGCATGTCCACGCTCGCGAGCGATCTCGAGAGCAGTCTTACCGTTATTATTCCTAATGCTCGGGTCGGCGCCGCTCTCCAACAGCAGCCTAACGACGTTCGCGTGACCGTTGAAAGCGGCCTCGTGTAAAGGTGTGGCTCCATACATGTTCCTTAAATTGACGTCGGCACCCTTCTTGACTAGGAATTCGACAACTTCGAGGTTGCCATTATGAGCAGCTACGTGTAGTGGCGTGGAGCCGAGCCCGTTTCTCGCATTTAAATCAGCCCCGCTTCTAAGCAGCAGTTCCGCTACTTCGATGTGGCCATTAGAAGCGGCCTCGTGCAGTGGTGCAGCCCCGTACTTATTCTTGGCATTTACATCGGCGCCGTGCTTAACCAATAAATCCGCGACGTCGGCATGACCTTCGGCAGCAGCTATGTGCAAGGGAGTTGCTTCATCCTTATTCCTCGCGTTGACATCTGCTTTACTTCTAATCAGCAGCTCGGCAATGGTTGCATCACCTTTGAAGCAGCCCAATGCAGAGGAGCGGCACCATAATTGTCTCTAACATTTACATCTGCTCCCCTATCGATCAGCAGCTTAGCTATATCGGCATGTCCGTTAAAAGTTGCTGTATGTAAGGGGGTAAAACCGTTATCAATTTTTGAATTTACATCCGCGTTGAATTTGGTTAGCATATCAGCAACGTCTACGTATCCTTTCTCGGCGGCGTAGTGCAGGGGAGTAAAGCCATTGTTAAGTTTGGCATTGGCATCTGCACCGTGCTCAAGCAATAATTTGACGATGCTTGTGTAACCCTTCTCAGATGCAAGATGTAAAGGGGTAACGCCATTATCCAGTTTTACGTTTACATTAGCTCCTTTCTCAAGTAGTAATGCGGCAACATCGGCATGACCATTCTTGACTGCCCAGTGTAGTGGAGCCCAGCCCTCTTCATCTTTAGCGTTCACGTCTACGTCCTTTTCCAAGAGCTCCTTAACTTTGGCTGCTTCTCCGCTTTTTACAGATTCGAAAAGCTCGCTGTGCATCCTAATGAACTCCTCTATAACTTTAGCAACCTTACTATGCCCCCTTTCGCGAGTGATATCAAGAGCAGTCTTATTCCCGTTATCTCTCGCATAAGGGTTAGCGCCCTTTCTCAATAACAACTTAACAACATCAACGTGGCCGCAGAAAGCAGCGGAGTGCAGGGGCGTTTTATTATCTCGTCCCTTTACGTTCACATCAACACCCCGCTCAATCAGCAACTCTACAATATCGGCGTGACCGCTGGAAGCTGCACTGTGCAACGGGGTATTACCAAGTTTATTTCTAGCATTTACGTTCGCACCCCTCCTTAGGAGCTTTTTAACTTTGGCAGCGTCTCCCTCCTTAACGGCTTTGAAGAGCTCCTCGTTTAAACTCATCAAGCATGAAACTTATGATTCAATTAAAATTTTTCGCGCGCGTCGCCGCCCCCTCACCCCGACGTCGACAAACAGCTCACGCAATCCCCTCAATCAGCCCGCAGGCTTCGCCGAGTCTATCGCTGAGTAATCGTAATCCAGGGCTCAGCAACCTGAACAGCGCTTTCAACACCTCCTCGACGACATCACTGTGCCTAACCTCCCAGTAATGCAGAGTTGACTTTGGTATCTTAACGCCTAAGTACATTTAGGATAGGCTCGCTCCCAGCATACCTCAAGCTTGCCTTACAAATCTCCTTCAAGGCCAAGACCTTCACGTATAGCCCTAGGAGGCCTCCCAAGCCTCCTCCCCTCAAACCTCGAGTCAAAGTCCATTAAGTCCAAGACGTAATCCAGGACAGCCATCAGCAGCCAAACGTCATACGCCCTCGCATCGCGCGCGAGCATAGAGAGGATATAGGCGAAGAGCTAAGTAGCAGCTGGACACGCCCACTAATAAAAAGGTTTAAAATAGCGTTTAAGCTGAAGAAAACGCTGTGCAGCTTGAGAAATGGAAATGCCCGGAATGCGGCGCTGAGAACGACGCTTTCGCGAGGTTCTGCACTTCCTGTGGGGCTGAGAGGCCTGGCTTGTGGCGGTGCAGCAAGGGGCACGTGAACCTTCCCTTCTTCGAGTATTGCACGGTCTGCGGGGAGCCTAGGAGGGTTGAGGAAGTGCAGGCGCCCCCTGTTCAGACGGTGGATCTCGCGCGGTTAAGGGAGTTGTACATTGGTAGGGCTGTGAATGTGAAGCTGCCTAAGTTGGAGCCTAAGCCTCTGCCTTCCCCGTTGAAGCTGCACGGTTACGAGTGCCGCTCGCTGCTCGGTAAGACATTTCTATCCGCTACGCTACTTTGCGTTGACGAGAAGGGTGTGAACCATGTCTTG
>JAJHRM010000334.1 GCA_020832965.1 Thermofilum sp.
ACCTTGAGGTCAAGGCGGCCGCGCCGGGAGTCCTCGAGAACCCCGAGAACCCCAGGGCCTGGAGGCTGGTGCCAAGGGAGAGGCTCGTGGAGGCGGGAGTACCCGTGCTACCAGGGCCCCAGAAGCTAAAGCCAGAGCAAGCCCAAGCCCTCAAGAAGCTACTCGAGCAGCACAAGTGAGAGCGTGGAGTGCCGCCTCATAGTTGCTGGTAGGCAGCTAAGTATTTCATAGCCACTTTTTCTCTGAGAGATTACATTACTAGAGTTCTAGGTTTTAGCTAAAAGTATCCTTGTAATTGATTAAAAGCCAAACATTCCTCTTCTCGAGGATATCTGTCTAAACAGCACACAGAAGAGTGACACGGTAAAACAGCATTTATGTTTCTGCACTTTTCAGTCTTAAATATCCCCTTAAAATACCTTACTTTCAGAAAGGTTAGCGTTAGATACATTTGGCCCAGCAGCTAAATGACACTAAAGGAGCATGCAACCTAGGGTGACTACGATGTCTAGCGCATGCTCTTTCCCAGGGGTAAATACCCTGTTTAATAATGACACTGAACCAGCAGACCCCTCCGAGGAGAGCTTTATTCGTAAGGCAGGGAGCTATTCCCTTAGGGGGGATTGAGGGGTGGCTGGCAACTTAGCTGAGAAGTGCTTAAAGGCTCTTAGCTCGGATCTAAGCTTCAGCGGGCAGCCCACTGATTATGCTACCCATGGTATACATAGTTTTGCGGCGAAATTTCCTCCTCAGCTGCCAAGGCTGTTTATAGAGCGTTTAACCCAGCCTGGAGACCTGGTGCTTGATCCGATGGTGGGCTCAGGAACAACACTAGTGGAGTGCCTTCTGCTTGGGCGCAGAGGGATCGGGGTCGACATAGACCCGCTAGCTGTTCTCATCTCCCGGGGTAAAATTACAAAGGTGAATACCCGCAAGCTCGTAGAAGCCGCTGACATAGTATACAGGAAGGCATTAGCGGAGATGGTTAAGTACAGCCCCCTTTTTGGAAACAACAGCTGGGAAGAGGCTCGGGTAAAGCTCTCCAGTCGTTATGATGAGGAATCTAGGGAGTTTATAAACTACTGGTTTAGACCAGAAACGGCAATTGAACTCTTGCACCTAGTTGAGGTAATAAATGAGGAAAGGTTCGAGGAGGACATTAAAGTTTTGCTGAGAGTGGCGCTTTCAGCTATCATAGTAACAAAAAGCGGGGGTGTCTCCCTGGCGAGAGACTTAGCTCACTCGAGACCACATAGGGATCTCTCCAAGAAGGTACCTAGCGCCTTGGCGTTGTTCAAACGCAAAGTACTCGAGATAGCTAGGGCTGTAGCAGAGCTGCCGCCTGACGGGCTGTGCGAAGTGGTGAGGGGAGACGCCAGGCGGCTCCCATTGGAGAGCGAGGTGGTTGACCTGATAGTTACATCCCCGCCCTATGCTTCTGCCATAGACTACATCAGAGCCCATAAGTTCTCCCTTGTCTGGCTCGGTTACTCGCTCAAGCACCTTGCCGAGCTGAGAAAAGTGTACATAGGAGCTGAACAGAGACCTTCCAGCTTGCCAAGGCTTGGTGTGCCCGATGTGGACGAGTTCATCATTAAGCTGGTGGAGAAGGCCGGGAGAAAGGGGCTCGCGGTAGCCAAGTACTTTGCTGACATGCGCGAAGTCCTTGCTGAGATGTACCGGGTTCTAAAGCCAGGAAAACCAGCAATCATAGTTGTAGGCCCATCTGTTGTAAGTGGAGTTTACATTCCCACAGGTGAGTTACTAGCAGAAATAGGTGAATCTCTAGGCTTTAGGTACCTGGGCCGTGCTACCAGGCCCATTGCCAGGGATAAACGCTACCTCCCGGTTAGCGCAAACTCCTCTAGGAGTGGGATAGAGGCCAGAATTCACGAAGAGGATGTAATAGCGTTAATTAAGGAATAATTAAGGAATGATTGCCTTTATATCATTAAAGAAATCAACTAGATCCTTAAGGCTATTAGGCGGATCAAGGCCTAATGCTATGAGAAGCGGCTTGTGAACATGGTATACAGCATCTACGTATTCGCACTCAATAACTCTTGATAACCTTGCTTTCTGATATTCATTTGTCACGACGAGAAATATAATGTCTAGTCTTTTCCGCTTACATTCAGTGGCCTCATTAATGAGATCCCTCAGTCTGTCATGCCTTAAGCTCCACTTAGTCGAGACAAGTACTTGATAATTTGGAGGAGGAAGTGCTAGATCCACTTTTCCTCTTCCAATATCCTCAAGTCCTTTAATAGAGCTATAAGATAACTCCTTCTTAGAGTCTATATTTAAAAGTATTTTTAATAGTATTTTTAGTGAGGCAGAGAAACCTTTGCCTAAATAATTTTGTCTCTGTTTATTTGTTAATTTTAAGCCCTTTATTAACATATCTATTACAGCGCAGAGATCAGAGTCCTTAACCCCTAGTTCTTGCGAAATGTATGACCTCGCATGAATAGCTCTCTCGAACCATATTCGACTCCTATTTAATTCATTTACTTCAACAATATGAGGAATATTTTCCCCTTTTACAGTAACGCACCATAACAATAATTCATAGATGATCTTCCAAGCATCTTGCTTTTGCAAATTTTTTCTAGTACGAATGTATATGTAGTTATAAATGTATCGCTCAATATCCTCTTGAGACACTCTATTCATAGCTCGGCTCGTCAAGTATGGGAGTCTAGTGTATAATAAGCCTTCCTTCCCTTTTTCTGAAAGCTGAGAGGGGGGATGTGGGTGCTGGAGGAGAAGCTTCAAATGCTCAGCTACCTTGCTAAGACACTTAACCTGCATCGCCCAGTGCACTTCCAGTCACACAGGCTGCCCCTAGCTATCTAGCGACGCGCACATACTCTTTATAAGAGGCGCATGTAATAGTAGCATCTTTCAAGTTTTTACCGCGCGCATCGTCTCCTCGCCGAAGACGCTCTTAAAGAAGCCTGTTTTTCCAGCTTCGTTCACATAAACGCTGGCTACCACGCTGAGGTTATTCTCTCGTACCCGCTTGAAAATCCAGTAGAGCTCAGCCAGCCCTA
>JAJHRM010000042.1 GCA_020832965.1 Thermofilum sp.
CGCCCAACGTCAGGTTTCCGACAAACCTCGCCACCCTGGGCTCCTCAGGCGCTTGAAGCGTCCTTTGGTTATCAGAAGGCGCAGCTAGAACGGGTAGAAGGAACGCGGCAAGCAGCACAGCAACGACGGGGATTCCAAGACGCCTTTTCTGTTGCATCGTTTATTCTTAAAGCAGGAGATAAATAAGTCTTTCGCTTGCACGCCAGTAGTATTTTTAGGCTACGCAGCCACCGAATTTTCAAAGTCGCTTACTCGGCTTCGGATCGCGCTTGAAACTTAGCTTGAAAAACCTGCTAGGCACCCTCGAGGGGCTTTCAGATATTTTCCTAAGCCCACATCTCCCTTGAGAAGCTCGTGTAGAACCTTCATGCTCATGCTGCCGCCAAAGTGTGAGCGTGGAGCATAACACCAACCTAACGTTGCTAGCATGTCAATGTCGCAAACTATCTCAACGCTTTTTGCAGCTGAACTAGTATTGCCAGCCACGCCGATTCAGCCGAATTTTGACTGGGGAGGTAGGAGAGTTGAGCAGCAAGTCACAGAGTGATTGTGCGCATGGGGGAGGGGAAAAATGCGCGATGGGGTACACATGCGGCTGCATCCTTATTATCGAAAAGTTTCTATTAAAATACTGGCAAAAGATTTTTGTCTTTGTGCCTCGCAGCCATTCTCTCAAGCCCTTCCCTTAGGGGCGTGCCGCCGGCGCTCGGAATAGGGAAAGAGGAAGACACGGGGTACGCGCAGTGCCCAGGCCCCGGAGAACCGTACACGTGCGGAGGAACCGTGATTTTCGAGCTGAAGAGGGAGAAAGCGGGGGAAGGCTAGAGCCCCAGCCTGGAAGCTACGATGTCCACGATCCTCACCGCAGCCCTACCGTCGCCGAAGGGGGACCGCTCGGGCAGCCGCACCTCGCTGCCCAGCAGCCTCTCCAGCTCAGCTAGCACCACAACTGGGTTCGTGCCCACAACGCGCGCGAAGCCGTGGAGCACAGCCTCCGGCCTCTCCGTCGAGCTGCGCAGCACGAGCACGGGCTTGCGGATCCTGGGGTGCGTGGCCTCCTCCTGCAGCCCACCCGAATCGGTCAAAACCACGCGGCAGTTTTTCATTAGAGCGAGGAACTCGAAGTAGCCCTGCGGGGGCAGCAGCTTCACGTGCCCCAAGCCCTCGAGCTCGCTCCACAAGCCGAACTCCTGCAGCCTCCTCCTAGTCCTCGGGTGGACGGGGAAGACGACGGGGATCGGGCACCCCTTCAAGATCCGAACGAAATCCCTGAGCGTCGCCGGGTCGTCCACGTTCTCAGCGCGGTGGAACGTCACGAGCGCGTACTCGCCGAACCCCACCTGCCCCAAAACCTTCCCCTCAACCTCCGCGACCCTGTCGAAGTACATGTCGACCGCGTCGATCACCGTGTTCCCCGTCACGAAAACCTCACCCCAAACGTGCTCCTCCAGCAGGTTCCTCCTCGCAACCTCCGTCGGAGCGAAAAGGTAGTGGGAAACGTGGTCGATCATCCTCCTGTTGTGCTCCTCCGGCATCCTCCAATCGTAGCTCCTCAAACCGGCCTCCACGTGGCCCAGCCTCAACCCCAGCTTCAACGCCGTGAGGCCGGCGGCCAGCATCGTGTTCGTGTCGCCCTGGATCAGCATGAGCTTGAGCTTCCGCAAGCCCCCCAGAGCCCTCTCCAGCTTGATCATCATCTCCCCGATCTGCGCGGCAGGGTTGCTGTTCTCCAACACGAAGCTCTCGTGAGGCTTCGGCAGCTCCAGCTCCTCCAGGAAGACCCGGCTCATCTCGTAGTCGTGGTGCTGCCCCGTGTGGATGAAGACGAAGTCGATATCCCGCCTCTCGAGCTCCCTCACAACGGGAGCCATCTTGATGATCTCCGGCCTCGTGCCCACGACCACGGCCACGCTCATACCCTGAACGCCCTCCCGTAGCCAACCCCGTAGTACTTGAAGCCTCGCTCCGCGGCCCGGTGCGGCTCCACAACCCTCCTGCCGTCCACGATCACCCTGTGCCTGACCAGCTCACCGAGCCTCTCCAAGTCCAAGCTCCTGAACTCCGGGTGGTCCGTGACGATCACGATCGCGTCGGCGCCCCTAACGGCATCCTCCAGCGAGGCGGCGCGCTCGGCGCCGAAGGTCTCGCTCGTGTAGGGGTCGAAGACCACCACGCTGGCGCCCCTACCCAGCAGCTCCTGCACCACGCGCCTGCTCGGGCTCTCCCTCGTATCGTCCACACCGCCCTTGTAGGCGGCGCCGAGCACCGCGACGCGGGCGTCCCGCAGCTGCACGCCCTCCTCCCCCAAAGCCCTCTCGACCAGCTCCACCACGTGCAAGGGCATGTAGTCGTTCAACCGCCGAGCCAGCAGGATGAGCTCCGAACCCCAGAAGTCCCGCGCCAGGGAGGCGAGCATGTACGGATCCTTCGTGAGGCAAGGCCCGCCCACGCCCGCGCCCGGCAGGTGCACGTTAACGCGGGGGTGAGTGTTCGCGAGCCTGATCGCCTCGTAGACGTCCACCCCGATCCGCTCCGCAATCAACGCCAAAAGGTTCGTGAACGCGATGTTCAAGTCCCTGTACGTGTTCTCGATCAGCTTGACGAACTCCGCCGTCGTAGCGTCCGTCGGCAGCAGCCTCGGGTTGACCCTGCTGTAGAGCTCCACAGCCTTCTCCGTGGACCTCGGCCCCACGCCGCCCACTACCCGCGGAGCACTCAGCAGCTCCTCGACAGCCCTCCCCGGGGCGATCCTCTCCGGCACGTGCGCAAGGAAAAAGTCCTCCTCAACGCGGAGCCCCGACTCCTCCAGCAGCGGCTTAGCGAAGCCGACGGTCGTGCCAGGTGGGACGGTGGACTCGATAACCACCAAAAGACCCCTGCGCAAACCCTCCTTCACGCTCTTAAGTGCGTTTCTAAGGAAAGAAAGGTCCGCGACGCCGCCCCGGACAGGCGTGGGGACGGCGATGATCACGGCGTCGGACTCGCGGACAGCCCCCACGGCATCCGTCGTAGCCCTCAGACGCCCCCTCGAGACAACGTCGCGAAGAAGGTCACCCAAGCCTGGTTCCCTAATATAGCACAGGCCGTTGTTCACAGCCTCAACCTTGTGAGCATCGACATCAACGCCGACAACATTGTACTCTCTACTGGCGAGAACAACGGCCGTTGGCAGACCAACATACCCTAGCCCGATTACGCAAACTTTCCTAAAACTCAACATTTTCCCGTCAATAATTGATTTTTCCGTTAACTGTTCATGATAATTCCACTCTAGCATTTTTTATATTTTAGCAAAATCCAATATCCCTTCTTTATAATTCCGAGTAAGTTATTAATGATAAGCCATAATATAAAAGGTAATCTATGAAAAACGCCCAACGTCAATATAAATTCTAGATTTATAAAGTGCGCCTTAGCCACCAGCGCATAGCTTGGAGGTAGAAGCTTGCTAACCTTCTCCTCGTCCATCGAGTGCAAGTGACCCCACAATGGGGTCAGCTTCCCGCAGTGAATGCAGCGGGTATAGACGATTTCCTCCTTGTAAGGCACCGTGGCCACGAGAACCCCACCTTTTTTCAAAACTCTATCGACCTCCCTGCAAACCATTCGCTGGGACTCTACGGGCAAATGCTCCAAGACCTCGAGTACGGTCACCTTATCGACCGACTCGCTTCTCAACGGGATAAAGCGCGCATCAGCGCAAACAAACTGCACGTTACCCTTAGGTACCTTCCGCCTAGCAACCTCGAGCGAATGATAGGAGGGCTCCAAACCCACTACGAAGCCGGCCTTCGAGAAGTAGCTAGTCACAAAGCCATCACCGCAGCCGACATCTAAGATTACATCTCGTTCTTCGGGTCGCAGGTACCAAACTGTTACTTGCGCCCTGCGCTCCTGCCTGCGACTAGCTCTCCCCTTCAAATCCCAAATACTCGGCTCGACAGGCTCTTCGCCTTTGTGCACTTCAGTCATAGTCTTCGGTTCTTAATCAATTTCGCTATCTCATCACAGTAATAACAATGCATCATACTATATGCTAGCTTTCCAGTTAGCTTTCTAAGAGCATTAGCAATGAAGAAGACAATAGATAAAAATGTTAGCGCTCCGAGATGAAGTATATTCTCCATATATGAAAATTTAAGACCCATATATAACCACGTTACATCTATATCATCCAAAGTTATTGCAATATTATATGTACAGATATAAATAGCCTCTCTAATATTTTTCGATGGATCATTATTGTGAAACATAGGAATAATGATCTCATCTGAGGAGGCTTTGGTTAGTTTTGAAAATCTTATAGTAGCTAAAATGATATTTGTACGATTAATATTTCCTTCCAAATTGAGAATACAAGAAGTTCCAGTATAAGTAACATTAACAAGATGCAACCATAAACCATGCCTGGCAGGAACGCTCCGTGATGGAAGTTGCCCTTTCGTTACGAATATCGCTGTCACATACTTATCGCGCCTTACCTCATGAACTTTTTCCATCTCAGCGCATCTTTCGTTAGCTTCAATACATAAATGAATTCTGTTACTGTTAATGTATTTTTTGATGTAATTGTTAGCGTACTCATACCATGACATTGCAGGATCATTTGTTAAAACTAAGTAGCTTCCATTTGGTAAAACTTTTAGCATTTCAAAAAACTCGTTCTCATCTATCGGCGGAGGCACAACGATAAACTTAGAAAGATCAAGATAGTTCCTAAGGTAAATATATGCATTCGAAATCACGAGAATTTTTCCACCCTTATACGAGCCCTCTAGATAACTGCTTACCTCTTTTAACGCATCACTACGCCAAAGGAAGAGCCAGCTCTTATCGAAAACCGCCTTAAGGAAAGGCTGAGAGAACGCGAAAAGAATTAACATAAGTGCGCCGAACGAGATTAAGGGCGAGCGCCGCGCCGCCGCTAATATACACCCTATGAGCACGCTTTCCACCAATAATGGCGTGTTCGAAGTTTCATACCTACGCATATCGAAAAAGAACCTCGTCCCACCAAACTCTATTGACACTTTATAATTGATTATAAGAACAAACGTTATCAAAATACTAATAATCAGCAACCATTTTCTAACATTACTACGATCCCGAATAATCCTGTATACAACTGTTATAGAAAGTAATGCTGTTAGTATGTACAAGTGCAAGCAATATCTAGTGAAGTCTTGCAAGTTGTTCGCACCTATAAGCGTGAAAAAGTAAAACCAGTATGCGCTGCTAGTTGTAAACGCGAGCAGCTTAAACTTCGGATCCGCGCTAAAGTCTCTGCACAACACAGTCAGAGCCGGAAGAGCTATGAAGATGGCTGAAAGCAGCGGGGACAGTGCTTCGGGTGCAAGAGCGAAATTCAGGAAATCAAGCCATTGCCTCCAGCTAAATGAAAATAGCGTGTAGCGATCCCAGCGAAATTCCACAAACATTCCAACCACGAGCTCAGCGAACGACTCCCTAAATACAAAACAACTTCTCAAAAACATACATAGCTCATTATTTCTAACAAAAAGTATACATATCAAACGACCAAAATCTACAATAGCGATATACAGTAATAAAATAAGCATTGTATACTTTAAAATTTTTAATAAAAGCTTAGTATTGTCACTCAACCGATTTTTGTGTCTATGAAGAAGAATAGTGAAAATTATTAAGAGAGATATGAAAGTAACAATATTTTCTTTAAATAAAATGCCGTAAAAAGCAAAAATGAGAAAGTAGCAGAATTTGATAGAATTAACCGAAAAATTGGTATTCCAATCTATTGATTTCAAAATAAAGTAGAAAGATGTCAAAATAAAATATGTTTGAGGTAAATCAGGTAAAATAGTAATACCCCACGGTAAGACGATTGGAAGAAAAATAATGTATAATGCACTTATTAACCCATACATATACATATCGATGTTAAGAACATCTTTCAAAATGCTCAACGATACAAAGAATACTAGTACAAGGAAAAGTATGCTTGAGAGATACAACTCACTTGGCTTAACACCTGAAAGTACACTCACCGAATACAAATAATTGAGCCATATAGTTCTCCCAGTAAAGTACTTCGTAATTGATGAAAGCCTAGAATAGATATCTCCATAACTAAACATAGCTTTGTATTGTTCAAAAATTTGTACATTAAATGCATATGATGTTTCATCTGCCGAATACAACCGCGGAACATTTTTGAGCAAATACGTGAGTAGCGGCAATAAAATCAACGATAAAATAACATTTTCTAATAAATATAATATTTCCCTCTCTATCTTTAATTCGAGGTACAATTTAGAACCAGATCTTTTTGTTATTTTTAATTTAAATTTTCCATCAATGTCGTCCCCAGAAAGCATATTCAAGAGATTCAATGCTAAAGAAAATAGAATTAAAATAATTGAAGCTTCCTTACCAAATATTAACGCCATAAAGATGCTTAGGAATAACATAAATGTAACCGCTATATGAAAAGTCTCAGAAGCATTCAATGTTTTATTAATTTTCTTTAATATCAATGAAAGCGGTAGCGCAGGAAAAATTATGAAAGCAAGCAACATCAGCGGTACTGCATTATAGTTTCCATATGACAACGATAACATTATATAAACTACTAGCTGAATAAGTAATATACAGAAGAAATAGAATCGATGTTTTTCAATGCTTATTAGCATCTTGAGCGAAATCAATAATTTTAAATAATTTCTCTACAATATTTTTATAATCAAAATAGCTAGCTATCTGGGGACCTCTTTCTGAAAGTTTTTTGCGGAGCTCTTCTGAAATTAGCACTTTCTCCAGAGCAGCAGCTACGTTCTCAGGCGTAGGTTCACAATATACTATATCCTCACAGTCCTTTAAATTGAGAAGCCTAAATACCTCGTGTCCAGTAACTACTACCGGAACACCTAAGGCCCACGCCTCAATAACCTTTATTGGTACAACGGATTCGGTAGTGTCAGATCTTCTTCTGGGCAGAGCGAGCAAAGTGCAACCTGATAGCTTCTTTAGCGCTTCTTCATGTGGTAGGTATCCTGTGATTCCACAGTGTACCCTGTAGGTTCTGCATAGGTGCTCAATCAATGTTCTCTGAGGACCATCGCCGATTATTTCTAGTTCAATTTCACCTTGTAACCCATGCAGTTTTCTCATTAAAATTGCAACAGCTTTTACCAAGATATCCGCGCCTTGCCACCACTCAAGGTGACCTAGGAAACAAATTTTAAGTTTAAGCTTATCCATATTGGTATTTCTTTCTAGTAATTTAATTCTAGCAATTTTAGCTAAATTTATGCCTGGCGGAAGATAAACTACGTGACCTTTAGGTTTTACACGTCTTCTTCGTAAAAATACCACGTACATAAGGGGGCTTGGAAAGGCAAAGACTCCTGCTTTGCTTGCAGCTTTTCTATCAAATACATCAAAAAGTTTTCTCTCAATAATGCTTATATGTAGATTCTCATCTTCAACTATAGCTGGTATTTTTACAATGCATCTTTTTGCTATTCCTGGTATTTCTGTGAAGCCCAAGGCTAGATTAGAAGTTCTTACGTACACTACCACCTTAACACCTAGCTTAATTTTTAACCAAAGGTAAAATGATAGCAGTAAGAATACTATGAAACTGCAGAACGTTGTCAAGTATGGAATCATAGGTAATGGAATTACAACTATTCCTCTTTGAGCCAAATCAATCAACTGTTTCTTAAGGTTTCTTCTTTCTTTTATCAATTGAAGAAAATTTATATAAGTGAATACCTTAACTTTCGCTCCAGCAACCTCTGCCAACGTTGTAATGAGCTGCCTTTCATTTACGGCATCCCCTCTAGAGCCGAAAAAAGACGGCACGACAGCGTAGATGCGGTAAACGCTCTTGCGCATCTGGTATGTCACCGGGTTCGCGTTTGTGGTTTTTGCCCCAGCAAAGCTAGTAGGTACGCTTTCGCCTCCATTAGCGCCGCCTTGCTCCAGGGGTTTGCCTTGCACCACTCCACCGCCGCTTGCCTGAGGCGCTCGGCGAGCTGGGGGTTTTCGAGGATTTCGAGGACTCTCGCGGCCATTGCGTCGGTGTCGCCGACGGGGACTCTGATCACGGCTTCGCAGCTGCCGTACGCGAACCGGATGCCGGGCAGGTCGTAGGTTACGACGGGGGTCCCCCTGCTCAGCGCTTCCCCTATGACGAGGGGGCAGACGTCCTTCCTCGAGGGGTACACGAAGACTTTGGCTTGAGACATCAACCTGAGGATCACGCTGTTGGGCACGGCTTCCTTCCTCGCGATGACAGCTACGTTGCTCTCGATGTCCTCCCTTTTAATCTTCTCTTTGAGAATACCAACATCGAACCGTGGGTCCTCCCTGCCCGCAATGATCAATTTTGCGTGGGGTCGCGACGCGACGATTCTTCGCCATACTTCTATGACGTCGAAAACCCCTTTCTGAGGGTGCAGCGGGGAGGCAACGTATAAGCCGTCAATCCACCGCTCGCCGCTCCCTAAGCTGGGCTCGTCGCACCCGACCCCAGGGTATACTGGGACGAAATTCAGACCCAGTTCTTTGAGACCCGCCGCTACGCACGGAGCTAGGGGTATCAGCGTAGCATCGCGTAAACTTATCAGCAGTTCGTATAGCGCTAGGGTCTTTATGAACGCGATCGGTTTGTGCCGTTCGATTGCACTTACCGAGCTCCAAATGGCGGCGAAAAGACCCTCCCCGAAGTTCTCCAAATTTCCATAGCCTATAAATCCTTTTAACGGCACATTATTAGCAAAAATCAATAGTTTACCCTTAGTTATCTTTTTGAGCATATAACCAGCTAATATATCGGTGAATGATTCATTAACAACCAATATCGCGTTAATTTGCTTATCTTTTACATACTTTAACATTAGTATAGGTGTCAAAAGAACTGAAAAGTAGCTAATTCCTTTCACTATTCTATTATAAATGAATCGAACTATAACAAAATCGAAATATTTCGATAAATATTTAAGAGTTTTTGTAAATCTCATATAACCTCCTCCGCATGCTTCAGGTTTTTTAAGACAGCCTGAAGGAACTACTATAGCAATATTTATTCTCTTATTTGATCCAATTAACATAACAATTAAATTTATGCGCTAATCTTTTTCGTGCGTAGTAAGTAAGTTATGTACCAACGCAACCATGCTGTTGCATCAGCTTTTGGTTTCCAGAGGTCGCTGAGTCTCTTTCCCCGAGACTGAGCCATAGTCTCAGCATAGTATTTGAGCCTGACGCTTTCTTTTATGGAGCGGGTAACGCTTCTTAAAGCGGAGAGCAGCATGCGAGTGTCGTTCTTTCTGTTTTCGCTTATTAAAATGTCGAAAATGATCGAGAAAAATATTCTTCCTAGGAGCATTTTTGCTGGTGCGTTTAGTTCTATGAACAAACGTAAAGCATTGTATACGATATAGGGGTTGTGTTTTCTTCGCGTTAGCGAATCGTGATAGACAATGCACGAAGGGTTTAGGACCACTTTGTAACCGAGTAGCCGGGTGAAAAGGGATATGTACCAGTCTTCGTAGCCGGCGGCTACGAAGTACGTTGGGATGTACGTGCCGTGCATCCTCCTCGACGCCTGCAAGATGCTTTTTCTCACTGCTAGCGCCGCGCCTCTCGCCAGCTGTATCTCCTTTACTTTTTTCAATGATCCGTTTGCTTTCTCTCCCCAGCAGCCGATGATTCCGAACCCTGCTTCGCTGATGATGTCTCCGCACGAGTCCAGGAGGTTTGGGTACCGGTACTGGAGGAGGAGGCACTGAGCAGCGCCGACGTCTGGGTGTTTCGAGAATAGCTCGTGGATG
Organism: Thermofilum sp.; assembly: GCA_020832965.1. The sequence goes on from JAJHRM010000042.1 coordinate 9,819, forward strand.
GCTGTGAGCGCTTTTTCGTCGATGTAGGTGTCCTGGTTTAGGAGTAAGATTAGGTCGCCGCTCGAGAATAGGAGGCCGGCGTTGTTTCCGCCGGCGAAGCCTAGGTTTTTCCCAAGCTTTACTATTTTCAGTTTGTCCCCCATCGCCGCTTTGTATTTTTCGACGAGGTTTAGCGTGCCGTCCGTGCTGCCGTTGTCGACGACTATTACCTCTACGTCTAGCTGCGGGGTGATCGCCTTTAGCAGCGATTGGAACAATTTTTCTATGTAAGTTTGTCCATTGTACGTAACTATTATCGCACTTATTTTCATTGCTGCTAGATGTTCGCGAAATAATCTTTCTTGCTTAATATTTCTCGAAATATTTTGATGTATCTGTTAGCTATGAAGTCCCATGAGAATACCGTTAGGTTTTCCGTATAATCGCACGTTGCAGCGTTCGACTCCATACTTTCAATGATTTTTTCCAGCTCGTACGTTGTTTTGAAGTAGTAACCTTTTTCTCTGAGTATTTCTCTGTGGAAGGGTACGTCGTAGGCTATGATTGGCCTGTTGTAGAGCATTTGTTCGAGGAGGGAGGGGTTTGTTCCTCCCATTGTGTAGGCGTGGATGTAGGCTTTGCAGTTGGCTCTGAGTGCTGATATTATTTCCGGATTATAAATGGCGCCTGTGAAGATTATTCTGGTGTCGTTGCCTTTTAGTTTGAGGAGGTATTGGACGTAGGGTTCTTTCTGGTCTACTGGTCCAACTATGACGAGTTTTCTTCTCGTATTTATCTTTTTTATTGCTTCTATTTCGATATGTATATTGTTTTCCGGAAGGAGTCTGCTTATCGTCAGATAGTATTCGTAAGGTTCTAACCCGATTTTCTCTAGTATTCTTTTAGCTCTTTTTTCGCTCACTTTGGGTAGGGGGCGGGCGCCGTAGGCGGCGTAGACCACGTTTTTTGGGCGCCATCTGCGCTCGAGGTATTTTTTGATGGCTAGCGAGTCAGCTACGGTCGCGTGCGGTATCTTGCAGGATAGGAACTCGGAGATTAGGAGGAGGATCCCCGCCGCTAGGTAGAGGGGTTTGCGGTGGGCTGGTGCGTACTTCATTCTCACGAGCATGCGCTTCCACTCGAGGCCGTCGGTGTTGACTAGGGTTTTGCGGCCCGCTAGCCTCGCAATAAGGGCTGCGAAAGCGCCGTCGGGCAGCAGGTAATAGCAGACGTTTAGGTCTTTGACTTTCGTTAGGAGGTACACGGTTTCCACGATGTCGTATACGGCGGGTACTGTTAGGAGCTGCTTGTGGCGGGCTTTCACGTGCACTCTTTTGATGCCTTCGAACTCGTCGATTCCGAAGTGGTCGGTTTCGCAGGTGACGTACACTTCGAACTCGTCTTTCAGCCTTTTTGAGAGCTCGTAAGCGAATACCTCGGCGCCCCCGTACCTTGGAGGTATTCCGCGGGACCCTATGAGCGCTACTTTGGGCTTTACTGCTGGTTTAGATGTATGTTTAGGCACCGCGTGTTGCTCCTCGCGCGCTCGGGCTTTGAGGTGCCGAAGGCTACCGCGTAGAGGTGTTTCCTGTACTGCCTGAGGTAGGCGGCGCTCTCCTCGATCGTGCACGCTCCCGAGGCTAGGATGTTCATGGCGATCACCTTGACGCCCCCGCTTGATAGGGCAATAATCGCCTTCTCGGCCTCTTCCTTGGTGCCCATCTGGTAGCCTAGCGGGTTCATGGGGGTCATCGCGTACTCGATCGTTTCCCCGCTCTGCTCTAGGAGCTTGTTGAGTATCGCGATGTTCCTCGTTTCCATCCCGAACCCTACTCCGAGCTTGGTGAAGTAGCTGCGCAGCTCCTTTACGACCTTTGTGAGCTTGAAGGCTATCAGAATCTCGGAGAGCACTTCGTGCAGGAGCACCGCTTTGACGTTCTGTTTCGGCAGGATTTCGAGGTATGGTTTCAAGTTTTCGTGAATGAATAGATTTATTATCGAGTACGGCGGCGCATTAACCAGCTTCAGGGGGTTCTTTTTCAGGTTTTCTATCACGATGCTCTTTACCAGGCGGTCGGTGCCCGTTACGTCTGTGAGCCTCACGTACTCCGCCGCGTAGGGTGTTAGCACGTAGTATTTGAGCTTCTTCAGGAGGTCTTTCTCGTTGTCCCTCATGTATGCCAGCAGCTCGAGGTTCGCGTTATGGGTGGAGAAGGTGAAGCCACTCGCTCCTTCGTCGGCAGCGGCCTTGAGGACCTCGACTTTCTTCTCGAGCGTTAAGCCTCTTAGGGCTTCTCTGCCCCTTTCCCGGGCTAAATGGCTTATCCCTAGGAAGGGGTTGTCGCCGACAAGGATTTTTACCATGGGCGCGCGATCTCGTAGAGTTCGTCTATCGTTTGCATGACCTTCACTGTTTCCGCGAGCGAAGTTTCCGGCTTGCAGCCTCTCCTCAGGCAGGTTAGGAAATGCATGTCTTCTATCACGTACTCGGGGTAGGCTAAGTTCACGGGGGGAAAGCCTGCATAGTAGTGCGGTTTGTGTAGCTCTAGGGTTTCCCCCTCGCGCTTTAGGGTTAGGCTGTCGTCGCTCACTTCGAGAGTGAAGCCGTCCCCCGCGACCTCTATCTTGGCCTCGGGGAGCCTGTAGCTTGGATCTGTCCAGTCCGCTTCGATGTACACGGGGAAGCCTTTGCCGGTTGCCAGCTCGGCGCGGAAGACGTCGTCGGCTTTACCGTGAATGCTCTTGTACGATGCTTTAACCGCGTGGAGGTCTCCGAAGTACCAGTGGAGAAGGTCTATCAGGTAGACTCCCATGTCTAGGAGAACGCCCCTACTAACTTTCCCGAGCTTTCCGGCAGGGGAGGCGGCGCTGCCGTACTTCACGTAGGCTCTCACCTCGGTGACCGGGTGCTCGGCTAGCAGGTTGGTTAGCAGCTCTTTTGCGTGGCGGAACGTTAGGGAGTACCGCCTTGTTAGGCCGACCATGTCGACGGTGTGTTTGGCTAGGTCCGCAAGCTCAGACGCTTGGTGGGCGTCTACTGTTGGCGGTTTCTCGATGAAAATTCCTTTGACGCCGGCTTCCAGGATCTCCTTCGCTACAGGGTAGTGGGATGGAGTGGGTGTCGTGACGCAGGCCGCGTCGACCTCCTCTCTGTTAAGTAAGTCCTTCAGTTTGCCCCAGAACTTGACCTTTTTCAGGAGTAGCGCTCCCCCGAGCCTGATCAAGCGGTTCGTATCGACTACATGCTTGACAGCATCCTCCCGCAGTAGGTTAACGATGGTGGCGTGGAGGATCCCCATTTTCCCGAAGCCTACTATCGCGACTTTTACAGTCTCTTTTCTGTAGAAGGCGGGGTCGCGTTCGAGGGGGGTGGGCAGCAGTTTGGTGTAGTCGATCACGTGGCTAAGAGGCGGGCGCTTTTGAGGTTATTGAGGTTGCGGCAGCCGCCGCGAGCGCCGACGCCACGGTCGGCAGCGTTAGGGCGAGCGCCGTGTAGGCGAGCCTGATGTACCGTGACGCGTTGAATAGCGCTGCCACGTGCGCGGCGAGGGCGGTGGATGCCGCGTAGAGGGCCGCCGCCAGCAGCAGCGTGGGCAGGGGGTTGTGGGCGATCCAGGTCCAGGCGATGGTCCAGGCGAGGTTGAGCCCCTGCAGTACCATGTTGGCTTTGCTCGCTGGCCCGTACTCGACCTTCACCGGCACGTGCGCTGTAGGTAGGTTGCGGAGCGCGTGGTTGATCTCCACCTCCACGCCGTACGATGGGTCGAAGCCCCTGTCGAGGGTCTCGAGGGCCCGCCTGGTGAAGCCCCTGTAGCCGTTGAAGGGGTCGGGCATCGGCTTGATGAGGAGGGCGTGCTCGAGGGCTAGCAGCTTGTACCCTATTTTCCTGAGGAGGGGCATCCTGGTGGTGCCGGCGAACCGGTTGGCTGCCGCGTGGTCGGCTTGCCCCTTCACCAGGGGTTCGAGGAGCTTGGGTATGTCTTCGGGGTTGTGCTGGCCGTCGGCGTCGAGCATTACCGCGTACTGGGCTCCCGCTTTGA
>JAJHRM010000335.1 GCA_020832965.1 Thermofilum sp.
AAGCTGCTTCTCATCACATCGGCGCTTGTGGGCCCGATACCCGTAGACCAACTTAAGAAGTGGGGGATCGACGAGAACATCCTAAGCTTCGTCCCCCGAAACTGGTTCGTAGTGGGACGAGCGTTCTGCAGCGTCGAGGATCTGACAGCTGCGATCGTGGAAAAGTTAAAAGCGAGACTCGAAAAGGAGGGGCTCAAAGAGGAAGCTGTAAAGCGCGCGGAGAGCTTAGTCAGGAAAGTTTTGGGCGCTTGGTCCTTAGAGGGGAAGCTGCTCTACAATCCTGAGGCGCCTGAGGCGCTTGAGGCGCTTAAGAGCCTTAAGGATCTAGCGGCCGATTACGCGTACGACGTGTACAGGGACGAGCCCCAGATCGGCGAGGCGCTGAGGGAGCTGCGCCTCGAAACCCTCAACATCCGTACAGAAAACGCGGAAACGCTCCACGTCGCCTTAAGCCCGACGGTAATCAAGACCATCTTCCCACCCGCTGTGCTAGTTCCAGAGTTCGGCGCAGCTAAGGGGGTTAGCGTTAAAGAGCTTTACGATGAAGTAGATAAGCTGCTTGATGACTTAGACGAAATGAATAGATACTCGACAAAAGTCAAAAATATATTGAATCTTTCAACGTTGAAAGAAGTCTTGATGTTCGTGTACCCGTCGAAAGCGAGGGAAAAGGAGATCAGGAGAGCGGTCCTAGAGTACTTCAAGAAAACTAAAGAGCGGATCATCGTGCTGCTGGTTGGACCCGAAAGGAACAGCGAGGAGCTGATGAAGGAGCTCAGCAAAAGCATGCTCTTCAAAACGATCGCCTACGCCGTGTCCCTGCCCGAAAGAGCGGCGATCTACCTGGCCTCGCTGCTCTACAACTTCGCGCGCGATGAAAGCTACGTCGAAGAGCTTGCGCGAGGCGGCGAGAAAGTCGATAAGCTCGATAGGAGAGTATTCGAATGGTACAATGACCTCCTGAGGGTGCAAATAAACGAGGCTCAGATAAAAATGAGAGACGGGGGTAAAATTTTGGATGAAGATATTTTGAATTCAATTGGAAGTATTCTAGAAGCAAAAGGCAGAGAAGTCGGATCTCTGCAAGCATACCTCTTCTACTTGAATGTAGCATTTCCGGAAAATATTAACCATCTAGGTAAAGTAATAGAATGTTTAAAAAATACAAGAAAATCGTATGAAGAACTTATAAAAATTATATCTAGAGAAATCTATCCTGAAGGACTTGATGTTAGAAAGGTTCTTGACGATGAATTGTTTAGCGATATAAATCTTATATGCGACTATGGAAGAAGATTTCTAGGGAAAGTAACTGACTTAAACAGTAAAATAGAAAAAACAGAAGGTTTGCGAAATTTAATTAACGAAATAAGCAATTTGATATCTTTTCTCGATACTATAGTATACTCCGACAAGTTTATAGATAATGTGAATCAAGCAGCAAACTTGGTGAAAGATATTATCATGAAATCTTCTGGGTATGTTTACAAAGATGCCGCAGAAGATTTAGCTTACATACTCATATCCCATATTTTGAAAGGAAAAGATCTCGATATACAACCTAATACGATCAACGAAGTTCCAATTAAGTTGAATAACTTTATCGCAGGATTCATTAGCCCAGCAATTCGCGCTCTAGACAGAGTGGAAAGGTCACTCAAAAACTTTGAAGTTGACATATCATATAGGATAAGCGAAATTAGAAATGCTCTCCAGAATTTAATGAAAGACATTAATGACTTAAAAGAACTTGCGCGAGTAAGGGAGGAGACGGGTATGAAAGTTAAAGTTAAGGAATGTTTACTTCGTCTAAGCCTCATTGATGGGATAAGACTTGGAGGAGGACGTCAAGCGAAAGGTACTAAAGGTTTCTTAAATGTTTTCGTTGAAAATATATTTAAACACGATAAGTATATCCGCTCATTGAGAGAAAAAATTGAGAATATTGAGAAATCTCTAGAAAAACTTGAAAATGTTATAAAAGAAATTGAAAATAAATCAAGATTATTGGAAAATTCTAATATAACTTACAATGAGTTAATGGAAAGTATAAAATACGATCTAAGCTTGCTATCTGAAATGAGAATATATGAAATGGATCAATACATTGAAAACATTTGCAAAATCATCAATGACATGGTAACTAAATTGAAAAGTTTTGAAGATGAAACGTTCGGATATTCTGATCCTAGAATACAAGACTTAGTTTCCAAAATATTAAGTGATGTTTACGGTGGCTAATATGAGCAAGCGGGCTCCGCCTAAACTGAGCGAAATCAGCAAGAAAGTAATTGAAAGGTTAGAAATGATAAAAACTCAGAAGGAAGAGCTTATAAAAATCTTGGAAAAAATTGCAGAAGATGTTAAGAAAATCAAAGGTTCCGTAGGCGATGTTTCGTTCCTGAGGGACGTGATACCGCGAGACATTTTAAAGAGGCTAGTCGCCGTAGATGAAGCCAGAAAGATTCTGGAAGAAGTTGAGAGAAGGGGGGCTGATGCGCTGCGAAGCACATTTGAAAAACGCTTGGGGTGCGCGCCGCTCTTTTACAATGAGAACTTAACGTTTGAGAAGTTGTATGAACTATACGAGAAGACAATTAAGTTACTGGATAGTGTTGTTAACAAGGATAAAATAAAGAGTTTCGTGTGTCATAACATGAGTACCTATAAGCTCACGTTAGAGGAGTTGCTTTTGCGCGAGAAAACTCTTAGAGAATTGGATAACAAGCTAAAGTATTTCAGCAGCATGAAATTTAAGTTTATAGAATTATCTCCTAGCGAGGTATTATGGAATTTTATCAGGAACCAGCATGTGGATGAATTGCAGAATGTATTGGATAAAATTACTTCTCTAATAGAGTTCTTCGCTAAAATAGATGTTTTAAATCCGATTGATTGCAAGTACTCCACGGAGCTCGCTCGACGCTTGTGCGAAGATTACAACGATGCGGTGGAGGATTCTAAGAGGGTTCTAGACGAGAGCAAAAAAGTTTTCCTTGAAATTATTGAACCAGATATAGCTATAAAAGAACTAGAAAAATGCAG
>JAJHRM010000336.1 GCA_020832965.1 Thermofilum sp.
ACGAGTTCGAGGCAGTGGTCTTCCAACGTGTGCCTGGTGAAGGGTAGCGAGAAGCCGCCAACTCCCACACACCGATATTCTCCTAATACGTATAGCGGTCTGCTACCCTGAGAAAATCAAAAATGGCCAAAAATATTAACGATGAACCTTTTCATTCCCCATTTCACTCAAACATTGCTTTTTCCAGGAGCCGGCGAACGTCATGAATCTCAACTAGACCTTTCCCCGAGAACCTGTTTTCAGGATCATAAATTGTAAATACTCCATGCCAGACGTGAACAGCATCATCGGGTCCGATCATTCTCAGACAAATAGTAGCTAGGCCAGCCCAGCGTCCCCGCAGCTCTCCAGCTAAGGTTGTCAAAGTAGACCATCATGTCGGGCGCGTCGCCCTCAGCCTTTGGATAAACTTCCTGCGGCGTAACGGCGATGTTTCTCCACTGTTCGCCTAGCGGCCCCTTCAGGGACTTCAGCTCAGACCTCAATGCTTCAAGCACTTCGCCGTATGCATCGGGCTCGACGATGCCTCCAGGCTCCCTACCCTTTACGTTCACAAAGAACCTGCTATAATATCCACCCCAGGCCCAAGCCTTCGTATTGCTCCAGTCCACCAAATCCTCCCTGAGATCTGTGCCTAGCTTTAGCTCTCTGGAATCTTTTTTAGTTTCAAGAAGCCCTTGTCAGCCGGCCACCGGTTTACAACAAAAGCCCCCGCGCGCAAAAATCTCTTTTGAAGGCAAGGAAAAGGCTGAGGAGCGCGAGCGGCAGAGGGTCTCCGAGAAACAGGGTCAAAAGCGAGAGCGAGCAAGGGCGCGGCGAGCCACAACCGCCCAAGCGAAAAGGGATGGCGGCAGCAGGAGGAGAGCCCAGAGCAGCGCGCCACCGTATCCAAGCGGCAGGAGGACGGCGCGGGGCACGATGCTCAAACGCGGATCCCAGCTCGGGCAGGAGAAACCGAGCAAGCTCAACGCGTAAACCCACGCAAGCAGCAAGCCCGCACCCAGCGCCGCCGAACCGGCGAGCTCAAGCAGCAGCCGACCGATCAAGGACCCCCCAGCATCGCTCCTCAACCACCCGCACACCGTCAACCTCAACCTCCACCCTCACACGGACCGCCGAAGGAGCGTGAACCACGCACGCGAGCAAGCGACCGGGCGGAGCACGTTCCCCGAAAACGAAAATGCCCTCGCCCCCGTCCCCGCCGAAAACCCTCGCCGTCACGGTCGCGTTCCGAGCCTCAGGCAGCGCGTACGTGCACAAAACCAGCACCCTCAACTCACCCCCCTCCTCCCTCTCAACAGCATAGAGGAGCGCCGGCCTCAAGAGGCGGGCGTCAAGCGGGTTAACGCGCACACCGCTGCCCCAGAAGTCCGCGTAGCGGGCCGCCGCCCCCCGGGTAGCGCGAGAGCGCGTAGGCGAGGAGCGCGCAAACAGCCACCGCGTAAGCAACCCTCCAAACCCTCATCACTGCGGTTCCTTGAGTAACGGTAGAAAAGGATGCCGCGCGACGCGTGACCTGCTATTTCGTTCATCCCCTATACGCGCGCTCCGGTCGGCTTAACGCTCTTGCATTGATAATGCTCCAGCAAACGGTCGACACGTACAAAGGCTTAGCATACTAACGTCGTGACAAGCTGTCTGAGCGTGTATTTTTATACTTAAGCTATCACTCGTACCTAGCTACCGCTATCCTCTACACTTTCTTGCTTTAAACCTTAAATCAAGTATCCCAAGCTCTTCTCGAGCATGCAACAGTCCTAACTCATTCCGCTTCGCAATAACTATCTCATATTAACTTTACTTTAGCTTATAAATAAAAAGAAAATTAGATTAAAAGCTTGTTCGCGCTAAGGCTACAGGAGAGGGCGATGAACCAGGTAACCTGCTCCAAGGCATAATCTGAGTACCATTGGAATAAACTTGTGTATACCATATGCTCTTCCCATCCGAACCTATAACTGCGACCTGAAACACCCCCCATTGCACCTTCTCTATCGCGGGAGTTGCCACGGTGCTACCGGTTGGAACGCGAACCCATCCCTTAAATTGTTCACCCCAACTTATGTAAACCCTGTTATCCGCGCCCCGGACAGCGATAGCCAAGTAGTAGCCGTCGCTGGTCATCGAGGGGGCGCTGGGCGTCGAGCCAGGCAGCTGCCTCCAGCCGCTAAACTGGAAACTATACCTATTTAGGCACGTATACCATATGCTTCGCCCGTCGCTACCGCGCACTACTATGTGTAACCCAGCATCCGTGATCGCTGCTGCAGGCGAATCTATAGTAGAACCTAAAGGTATACGCTTCCATCCAGACCATGTATAATTCCTTGTAAAATAGATATTATAGTATATTTTGTTATCCATCCCTCTCACAACTATAGCGATCATATCAAAAACCCAATAGTCGAATGCGAGCACGGGCCTTGAGGGAGTTGAACCTGGTAGCTTTTTCCAACCGCTAAAAATTCGGGTGTTCAAATCGATGTAGCCGAAGTAGATCCCATTATCCATACCTCTAACAACGATGTAAACCCTACTGCTATTATAAGCACCCTGAGCTGGGTCGAAACCCCAAGCCGCAGAGGGGGCATCGGGTGTGGAACCAGGTAGCCGCTTCCAGGGCTCGCATGTTCCGCTGCTCGCGTTGCAAATCGTATAATAAATCCCGTTATCTAAACCGCGAGCAACTACAACGTACCGCTCGTTAAGACCGCCGTTAGCATCCAGTACGTTTACGCGCTTGCAAGCTACGGCAGCACGGCTCGCGCTCGCCAGCGCCGGTAGTAGAGGCAGCAAGCTTAAGATTGACGCCAGGAGGAAGGCAAATACGGGCCTCATAGTACTATTTTATCTTTCTATTTCTATTTAAGCTTTTCTTCTGCAAGCTCGTGCACCGACCTCAACCTTATTAGAAAACTGCACCGCGCGCGTAGCGCTCGTCAGCAGAGCTCAAGATACCATATTAGATTCCACAATAGTTCTAATGTATTCAATTTATATTTATCAAACAAAAAGATAAAAATTAGATTGAAATCTTAAGGCGG
>JAJHRM010000337.1 GCA_020832965.1 Thermofilum sp.
ACATTGAAGCACATATATTCTCACCTCATACCTCGAATTCCTCTATTATCTCCTCCTCTTTTGGAAGTCTTATTCTCGGGAAGCCGACTCTTACAGAAATTACTTTTCCTGTTTTCTCAACTTTCTTTACGATTTTATCGACGATGTTATCCACCACTCTCAATAACCAGATTAAATTATCAATATATTCGATTGCGTTTTCGGCGTACGGTAGTACCCTGATCTCCAATGTCTCGTTTTCATCTACGCTCCGGAAATTCACGGCACGATAGCGGGTGGTGCAATAATAATAGAGCGCGGCGGGATACTTGTGGAACTTATAGAACTCGCAGTAGTGGTTATCTATCCTACGTTCGTACTTTTCTCCCCTAGCTCTCGCATAGATTCTATACCTCTTTTCAAATTCTTTAACGAACTCTTCGTTAAATATCAATGAAAGCGTTTGTAAGTTATTAATAAATTTGAGGTGGACGTGGTTGCCGCAGGTTGAGTTTTGCCTAAAACCTAGTTTCCAAAGCACATCTATAACATCAAAAAGTACCTCTATTCTGTTTATTTCGATCCAAAATCTGAGTTCGGCGTCAGAACACCATCTGTCTCTGATATAAGGCGGTTTTGGAACACTAACGCTTCCATCGAAGCCCCACTCGAATCTATAATCGAGACCTAGTGTCTCTAGTTTATTTTGAACAAACCTTACTGCGCTCTCCGGCACCCCTCCTTCCAGTTCAACTCCAACACTTTCCACCCACTTCACGTTTCTTTTCACCTCTTCCGCCGCTAGTTCAATGTATTTATCGTTTTCAAAAGAAAGAATACGCTCCATCATTCTTCTATCACCTCAAGTTTATAAATCACTCTAACTTTTTTACCTTTCTCGTAGATCCCTAGTTCCTTCACCAATGCTTTTAGAGCATATCTGAAGAACCTTATGCCTTTTAGGTAAATAAAGTCATCAGGTAGCGTCACCTCGAAGATGTACTTCCGTTTTTGTCCGTCATACCTTGGAATTACCCTAAATACTGCAATGTTCAGATATAAAGCGTTGTCTCTACAGAATAGCGGCGGTGCGTTTATGTTGTCTGTAATATTGATATTGACTCTCTCGTTGTCCGGCAACATCTCTCTCACCCTATCTTCAATTCGTGAACAGAGGCTACTTGTATCGTGACGGCAAAAATAAACATCTGCTCTCTGCCCAGCGCCGAACAAATTATTTGAAGTGCCTCTTCGGTACTCCTCAGGTCGGGAACTATAGTAGCGTTCAAGGATACTCCATTCTTTCTCAAGATACTCCACCCTGAAAACCAGAAACTCGTTTTCTTTTATTATTTCCACCTTCATTCCCGTCCCCCGTGCGGATGGGCGGGCGGGGGCTTATATACTTTTTCCCTATTTCCCGTTAAAAAGGAATCGATCATTAAATGAATTTTACACTTCCCGCGGAAAGGGCCCCGCCGCGCGCCGCCCCCCTTTTCTCAGAGGCCCTTCGCCGGATCTTTCCGTTCTCTCGCGCGCCGATTTAGGAGGCTTCCTATAACGCGCTTTTTCCGGCGTATTCGCGTAAGCGCTGATAGAGGGGGGAGGGGGCGTTAGATGAGCGAACGGATCATAAAGGAAAGCCAATCCGCTTTCTCCACTCTCCCGTTACCTAAGCTTCAAGGTCGGCTAGGCTGTGAAAACACGGAAAAAAACAAAAAAATGAATGAAAAAGAAAAAGGAAATTTACAATTCAGCCTTAGGAACGTGGAAGTAGATATTAACTTTTCCGGTTAGGCACAATTTGCAATCACTACAGTCTTTTTTAACACCAGCGTCCGAGCGGCACATTATCGCTGGAGTTCGGTAACAGAAATTGATACCGGCCTCTGGCCAACCTAGTGGCGCCGGCCCTGTAAACGGGTCGGTGGATGCAATAATTCTGACATTAGGTAGTTTACGCAATTCCTCTAGGTAAGGCAGAAGCGGTGGTAGTCTCCACGCCCGCGTATATGCGTAAATGAATATATCAATTCCTTTTTCTCTCAATTTCCTTATTATGTTTATCCATTTTTGTATGTAGGAAACACTATAGAAGTCGCCTTCCTCGTGCAAACGTAAAACTTTAAAGCCTTTAGAGTATATTTTCTCTATCGCCTTTACCATAATTTTCTCAAAGTCTTTTCTCTCAGCTAATTTCCAATTTTCGTTACGTGCTCTGCGGACTGAAGGATAAATATGCCTTCCATAGCGTGCATAACAATAACGATAGCACCATGGCGTATAACCTACACAAGTTAGAATACGTGGCAGCGAAAAGTGAACTATTTGTTCGCCTAATTGCTCTGAATAGCCAAATCTTACGATCACATATTTCGGTTTCCTAATCACTTTGCCATTTTTCTTAATTACTTTTTCCCCAACCTTAATTTTTACATTCAAACTTTTTCCCATTTTTTCTCCCCCGTGCGTGAGGCGGGGGGTGGCTTATATATCTATTCCTTATTTTCTGTTAAAAAGGAATAGGTACATTAATGAATTTTGCAGCACGCACGAGCGCGCTCAAGAGGCTTCGGCCCGTATGTGCGCGGCTTGAAGGAACTTCAATGGAGGCGCTAGCGGCGCGGCGCGGCGCACGCAGAATTTCCTTTACTCTATATAATAAGGAATATATCCGTTCAAGGAATCCAACACAGAGCGCGGCTGCCCCTAAACCCTCTTCAAAGAGCGCGCTGAAGCCCCCTAAACCGCAAGCCCCTTATCCCGCCTCTTTACGTTCCCTGACCGGATTCGTGCGAGAACTTCCCGCTTAAATTTCAGAAAATATGACGCTATGAACATTAATATCAGCAAACTAAAACATAAATGATTGATTAACTATGTCAACGTCATTGTTCATATAAGTTAACCAAATGGCTGAAAAGGGAAAACGGATACTTCGAGAAGCAGAAGTCGCCTCCGGAAACAATCCGGTTAAGTTTCCAACGCCTAAATCTACTCTTTTCCGCAGAATGAATCCGGATACAGTTTGCGGCCATCATCCCTTTCCACGGAAACCT
>JAJHRM010000338.1 GCA_020832965.1 Thermofilum sp.
CCCTTAGGAACCTTTGCAAGGTCTTTTTTCGTCACCAAGGATTTTCACCTCTTCACTAGACTTCCCCCGTCATCACTTTAAGATTTTATCGTACTGCCAGCCTTGGCCCTCTGCATCGTGAGGGCTATACCCCAACGCGCCTGGCGCGCAGCATGCTACTGCCCGTCTCGGCTTTACCGCGTTAGATCAAGTACTCCATGCCGTGATCTCTAGCAAAGTTCTTCTGAGCCTCGAAGGACGTCCTCCAAGGCCCTCCAAGCCCTTCGAGCACCCTACGAGCTAGGCGATCCCCCCTCAACTCTGAGAGCTCCAGGGACGCCTCGAGGCCCTCGGAGGAAGCGATCCTCTCAAGCCTCTCTAAGATCCTCGACGCCTCGTCAAGCCCAGCTTTGAAGTCCGTCTTTTCAGCAGCAAGTGCTATGAGTGGTGGAGCGAGAAGCCTATACAAGCCGTTCCTCTGCTCAAGAAGGCCAGCCCGACCTTTACTTGAGCTGAAAACAGTCTCCTGAATCGCTGCGTGATCACGCCCCCTCCCCAGCTGGGAAATCCTCCTGCCCACAGCTTGCTTGAACGCGCGCACAGCCCGCTCATCGCACTCCACGGCGTAGCAGTACTCAAGGTCTCTCCGCGTGAGGTGCGGTGCGCGTATCCTTAGGCACCGAGGCTCACCGTGAATGGCCAGAGCCTCAGCCTCAGGTAGAAAAGGAACCTCCTGAAGCGCCAGGAAGTACCCCCGCCCCTGCCCCTCAGGGCGCAGCATAGGCGAACCCTCCTCGAAGACAAACACCCCTAGGAGGTGCGCAACCAAAAGATCATACCTGGGATACTCCTTGAATTTTTCATCAAGCACTTCTCCGGGTTTCTCACTAATTGGCAAAAACACCTTCAGGGGGACATAGTCAATTCTAGCATCAGAGCTTCTGTAGCTGAGCGCTCTGCCATAAGCCAGGTAACCACTCGACCAGTAACCTAAGACCCAGAACTTGTCCTTATGCTTGATTTTCTCTCTTTCCAGGATTACTGTCAAAGAGCAAGGTGAGAGGTACAATTTCCCCGGACCCCTTCCCTGGAGCTCGTGCGCAATGAGCGAGAGCGGAGACGGGAAGATCGCCTGATCCTTCGAGAACGGCCGGATTAACGCCATGAGCACCGGCATGAGCATCTGAAGCACCGATGCGTTGACATTCCAAAGCCTACCCATGGTAACGAAAGACCCCTCCAGCTCAATTCTGCTCCTTCCCCTCCTCCTCTGAAGCTTCTCCAGAAGGAGCGACGATTTTTCATCAATGCGTAACTCACCGGAGAACCTGACAGCCCTCACCGAGAGAAGCTCAGGAAACATTAAGATGTAGTGGTCATACTCGGTAACATGTTCTTCCGCAGTGAAACGCCCTATCTTCAAGGCAAAGTGCCTGAGTAACAGAACAATGCCGGGCACAACCTGCAGCCCCAGCACCGATCTACCCTGCGACACATACTCCTCATACTCAGCATCCAGAGACTTCACCTGATCCAATAAGAAGCGTAGCAAGGAGGGCTGAGAGCTAGTACCGCTCAACAGCGCCCCCCTCCAGCTCCTGCCTTACAATGCTCTCAGCCTCCTCCGGGCTCAGCTGCTCAAGAGAGAACTCGTTTATCGAGGATAATTTGCTCAGATTCTGAGTAGTTCTAACGCGAACCCTCCCATCGATGATGTAGAACTTATCGTGCCTCGGAGCCCTCATGATGTAAACCTCCACACCTTGCTCCTTGAGGCGCTCTCCAAACTCCTCGGCAGACTTCTTACGCGTGACAAGAGTGACCTTCACACCCCTTTGAGCGAGATCCGTGAGCACCTTTACCCCCTCCTCGTCTAAGTACGGCGAGAAAGCGAAGAAGCTCTCCTTAGCTTGGTGGAAGATAGCTGAACCCAGCACGTTGCCCCTACCTTTAATGAATGCTTTTCCCGCGAGCACCTTCAAGATCCACGCCGCTAGGTTACGTGATAGCACGATGTTTTGGATAAGCGGCGCCGTACAGCCGTGGTCCAGCATCACGCAGGCTGGGCAACCATCGATGCACGTGCTAATGCCGGAGGCCACAACGGCGTCCGTCAGCCTCTCCCTGAGCCTCCTCACATCATTTAACTGAAGGTTTTTAGCGATATCAATATCCTGTCCACTAATAACGATATTGTTAAGAAATGTAGTAGTATCCAATATTATACCATTGCTAACCAACTTCATATACTTGTTTTTCAGCTCGTTTGCTATTTCCATTACTATAGGATCTGTTATGATGCTCATCATCTTCACTATATAACTCTGTATATCTTTTTCATGTTCTTCTAGAGATTTCGTAATGCTATCAATAAACTCTTCTAGCATCCTATCGATGGAACCAAACTTCATCTGCGCATGTTTCACTATGTCTAAAGAACCCCAAGCGCTGTTCTCAGCCACTGACACTAGCAGAGCATCTCTCCTCTCGTCAATACTAAATACATAGAGGAGATTTTCCGGCTCTATCTCTAGCGAGTTAGAAATGAACGAATGGAAAAGATGGGATATTGTGTGTCCAAAAATTTCAATTGCAAAGTTAACTATTTCATCCCGATCATAACCTTTTTGTAGTTTTTCTTTAAATTTCTCTATTATTTTGTCATCTTTCATTTGAAGGAATTGAAAAGTATCATGGCCTCTCCTGGTCATTAAATATACGAAAAACTTGGAGAGTAGAAGCTTATCTAAACCAGTATAGTTATTATGCATTACGATAACTGTTGGTTTATCTGGTATTTTTTCATCAAGTAGGGATTCTATTAAACCTTTTACAAGGGAAAGAGGAATCTCAAAGCCTATCGCGTTCGTTTTAGGTAAATCTTTTTTAAGGCTTTTCTTAAAGTTTACTTCGACAACCGGCCCCTCAGGAGCTACAGATGGCATGTACCACTGCGCGCGTCTGTAGAGTTCATGCATACGAACGCCCGAGACAGCAAAAGGTGTTACGAACAGCAAGGGTCGTCCATATTTTAGGTCGGCAGCAGATGCTAAGGC
>JAJHRM010000339.1 GCA_020832965.1 Thermofilum sp.
ATATCCAGCACTGCGCAAAGCGTCACAAGCGATAGGCAGGGCGCTCAGAAGCCCAAGGGACCAGGCAGTAATAGTTCTGGGGGATTACCGCTACAGCAACTACCTAGTCCTCCTGCCAGACTACGTCCGCGAGCTAAAACAAGAAATAAGCCACAAAGACCTAAACCACATACAGCCACCATGGGAAAGAATCAAGCTATAGAAGAAATCCAAACATTTTTGCAGGAAGTTCTCATACCCCCGCCATTAAAATAATTATTATGGGATTATTTTAATAAAAATTTTTCTATGATAAGGTTGGAAGGAGAACGAACCTATATAATGAAGTGAGTGAAATATTTTCTAAGGTTAGGGAACAATATTTTTATAAACCTTAAATATACAAAATAAATATTATGACTTCAAGAGATGAAAATGGTAAAAATTTGAATCTAAGTGCAAAATTTTATGATGGGTCAGCTTTTTTTTGCATTTTCGCAGATAATTATGAGTCTTCTTATGTTAGTCGAGTTAATATTGATTATGAGCCTGTTTAGTCAAGTGTTAAGTAACCAAGTAAGAATAATAAGAATAATAATAGAGTTTTTTATATTGTTAGCTTTGTCTTTGACGTATGTAAGGCTGTCATATACTTTTGAAAAACTTTTGAAAACTTTAAATTATCTTACGAAAGATGATAATGAAAATTTTAGACTTTCGCAGAAAATTCTGAGAGCTGGGAACGTCGCTTTGATTCTAGGAGGGGTAACGTTGTTTGGACTTTTAATATATGGCTTGCTGACATCAACGTGTAATATATTCTCTCACCTTTTTTCGCTAATTCCTGCATGGTTACTACTTTTAATATTCACTTTAACAGTGCTTCATGTTGGGACCCTTACTTTCCTGTGGGAGCTTAAGGAATCTCTGAAAGACTCTGTTTTCCAGCTCGCATCCATTCTCATTGCAGTGCCATTTTGTACAAATCTGGTTCCGGCAATCCTAAAATTGGGCGTTGATGTATTTAGCCAATCATCTTCATTAGCTATGTGGGACCAGATAGCAGGCTTTTTTGCAGCTAATCTCGCTTCATGGCTCCTCATCTATTTTAAGGCTGTTTCACTATCTAGCCAGGAAAGTAAATAGGCACTAAAAATAGTTGCATAAGGTGAGACTTTATTTTTTGGGATCATCATGCCGTTGATACAATATACGATGTCATAACAGCGCGCGTTTTATTCTTTAGCACTATAATATATGTTTGAGGAGGATCTAAACAGGATAGTAGAGACTAAGGCGAACATGTCCCTTGCAGACATTGCTTATACCGCTCTTAGGAAGGTTGCGCTCCTAGGATTACCCATTAAGCCCCAGAAAACAAGTATAGGACTGTTGTGGTGTTCTACGAGAAGAGGAGGGCAGTGTTCCGGGTTACTGTGGCCAGAGGCCTCGCGTCGAGCCACATAGTGTGCCTCAAGAGTTATCCCTCGGACTGTGGAAAAGTTGCAACGATTAGTGGAGGGGGCCAAATAACTCTAGAAATTGAGGGCTACCTGGCTATCTTTCTTCTCCGGGCGAGCTCTACAACGGGTTTGTTGCAGACGTTTAGACTGCAAGGGTGAAGGCTGTCCAGCGAGTAGAAGTTGTACCAGTTTCTCGAGAAAAGCTTCCCGAGTCTCTCCTAGGCAAAGTGAGTGAAAAAGCGGGCTCGCCTCTCGATAGGCTAGAAGTTTACTATGTGCCTGCGACAAACGACTACGCGTTGGGGGAAGAATGGTATCTACCCTATATGGACTAGTGATCTCCTTATCTGAAATTGGGCTAGACGAGCTCAGAGTGTCGTTGGAAAAAGAAGAGCCTGGTCGGCACTAGGGCGTCTGGGCGCTCTATGAAAACATTAATATCAAGTCTTTGAGGGCAAAATTTTTGTAGAAAGCGTTTGGCTCATCTTGATAAGCTGTTGCAGGTCTGGAGAAAAACTTTCCTTACTTCTTATGGAAAGAAAACAATATAAAGACACGGGGGAATTCTATAGTTGTGAAGAAAATGTCCAACAAAATAGAGAAAAATTCTCGATTCCTCGCCATTTTCTCCCTGATAATCGTACTGGCAGTTGCGTTTGCGCCGGCATCTTCACAGCCTAACCTGCCAGGCATACTTTCCTTGGCGCAGCAAAACCCCTCAACCAACATCGGCCTGGGAAAACCCGCAATAGTTCAGCCCGGCGGTACATTCCAGGTAAAACTACAGCAGAATATCCAGGTCGGCTCAGTTTCCTCGGCATACATGTATACAGTGGTCTACGACTCTGGCTTGAAGATTAGAAACTATACGGTCACCGTTACTGGTAGCGGAAACACCCTGACATTATCTATACCTTCAAGCGTGGAGCCCGGCCTATACGACCTCGTCATCAGGGGATCTACAACCCTTAGGTTGCCTAGAAGCGTGTGGGTCTACAAGACTTTGCCCTCGAAGCTAAAGATTGTCCACATCAGCGACCAGCACTACGGTGCAGGGCAGCCAGACGTTATAACAGGCGACATGAACAGGCTCGCAGGATACCTAGTAGCATCCCTGCTCAACCCGGACATGATCATTGACACTGGCGACATAGCGGACACAGCTTCAGCTGACCAGTACGCCCAGGCAGTTTCCTATGAGTACGCATTCCTCTACAACTACCCGATCTTCGCAGTGCCGGGAAACCACGACCACCCGCCAGACAGCTTCACCAAGTACTACGGAGACACGTACTGGTACAGGCTCATAGGCGACAAGCTACTCATAGTAGGGCTTTTCTCCCCAGAGCAAGGCTACCCCCCGATGGAGCAACTACAGTGGGCAAGCCAGGTCCTGGAGGCAAACAAAGCTGTCCCCATAAAGGTGATACTCGTACACCACCCAGTATTCTACTACCAGGGAGAACTCAAGACGAGGTACGACGACCAAAACATTATTTCACCATACGACCCTCAGAAAAACCCCAACTCGCCCGTCTCCTCTTACTGGAGCGTTAACATGGACGCAGTAAAGTATTTCCTAAAAATG
>JAJHRM010000340.1 GCA_020832965.1 Thermofilum sp.
GATGACGGGGTAGCCCAGCTCCTCGGCGATGCTGGGAGCATCCTTCGCCTCCACGGCCGTAAACGTGCCCGGCACGACCTCGACCCCCGCTCCCTGGAAGAACCTGCGCGCGCCCAGCTTATCCCCAACAAGCCTCTGTATGCGGGCCGGCGGGCCGATGAACGTGATGCCCTCCTCCTCGAGCCGCTCGACGAAGTCGGCACGCTGAGAAAGGAAGCCGTAACCTGGATGGACGGCTTCAGCCCCCGTCTCCTTCGCCGCTTCAACTATAGCCTCAACGTTGAGGTAGCTTTCCGCAGGCTCCGGCCCCCCCACCCACACTGCTTCATCTGCGATGAGAACGTGCAAAGAATATCTGTCCGCGTCCGAATACACAGCCACCGTTTTGATCCCTAGAGCTTTCGCCGTACGGATGACACGGACGGCAATTTCCCCTCTATTTGCCACGAGGATCGTGCTGAATGGAGGGTCGACGGGGTCCACGCTACAGGGACGGGTCGCGGACTTTTAAGGGACGTGCGACACTAGGCCTAAGACGCGCGCTTCAATAGGAGTGTCTGCTTAAGAACTCCGACCCTCTGGTAGGTGTTTTACATACTCGAGCACGTGGCGCACGATCTCCCGATGTATCAGCGCGCGATTAGACAAGCTCACTTCAAGCAAAACCACGTCTCTTCGCGTGAGAATGCTTCTACCAAAGGGGCTTTCTCCAGCCCTCACGTGTATAGTTGCGATAACTGGTTTGTCGGAGTTGAGCGCTTCCGTGACTACCTCCTTAAATCTCTGCGATAGCAGCTCCATTGGTCCAATCTCGTCGATGACCACTACCTGGGAGTTCTGCAGAGCGCGTTTCACAGCGGTCACGCCGACTCTTTCAAGTTCGTCCACAAGCACCACGTATTTACCTATTCTGGGAGTACCATTTCCTACGCGAGCCAGATACGTCCCCTCCGAGGTCTCTAGGTCGATGACGACGAAACCTGTGCGCACGCCCTCTTTTCGTTCCTCGCGGGAGATGAAACCACCGACGCGTAAACCGTGCTTTTTCAACTCCTCAACAGCCCGCGTTACGGCTGTTGTCTTCCCCACTCCCGGTCTGCCTGTAACAAGGACGTTTTTAGCCACCACACGCGAGCTTAGCGCTTGCCCTCTTTAACTTTCTCGAGTAGCCCCAAGTAGCTTCAGCGCCATCGCCAAAGCTTCATCGTCGCTACAGCGCTCGTATACCACGAAAACCGCTAACAGCTCTGCACCGCTTTTCAGGTTGCTTACGAGCCTTCTACTAAGGTCGGCGGCAGCCTTATCGCTCATCACCGCCACTGTGCGCGCGTCGACGTAGCTACTACGCCGAACCACAATGGACTTCGCGTCTTCGAACGTCAAGAGGGAGCTCCCCCGCGCGCGAACTACATCTGCGACACCGCCGCTATCCAGGACAATCACCATGCGAGAAGTATCTCTAGAAGCCAGTTCTCTGAAGTTCGGCGCAAGCGTGCGCGCCGATTTGTCGGCTTCAACAGCTATTATGCAGTCTCCGCGCGGGGTGAGATGTTTTTCCGTAGTAATCTCGAATGTGGACTTATGCGTTGCCCTCACAAGAGCGTGCCCTCGTGCTTTGACAATGTCCCAGGCTAGCATTCCCTATAGCCGTAGCGCCCCTTGAGAGCTACAAAGACACAGTAGGTTACCGGCTCGCGCGCCAGCTCTCCTCTCTGTTTCCTCAGCTTTACGAGCAATTGCTGCCAGCGCGGGCCTACAGGTATGACGAGTACACCCCCATCGTTCAGCTGTTCGACCAAAGGCTGGGGGACGCTCGGCGCAGCGGCTGTTACGAGGATCTTATCGAACCCGCTTCTTACGGGCGCTCCAGCGCTGCCGTCGGCCACGATGAGGTGGATTCTATCGTAGTAGCCTGCGCGTAGCAAGTTATCTCTAGCGAAGTACGCCAGTCTCCTTATCACCTCAACGGTAAGTACGATTCCTTCTAGCGGTTCCCCCGTAGGGGACACGATCTCCGCGCAAAGTGCGGCATGATATCCGCTACCGGTTCCGATTTCAAGTACCCGATCGCCTTTCTTAATTTCCGCGGCTTCGCACATGATTGCGCACATATGGGGTGCGGAAATAGTCTGACCCTCCAATATCGGCAGCGGGTAATCCTCATAGGCCTCGTCCCTATGCTGAGGGAGGACAAACTCTTCGCGAGGAACCTGTAGCATAGCCCTCTCAACATCTTTACTCGCAACGACCCCTTGGAGTTTTAAAAGCTCCACCAGCCGGCGCCTCGCTTCTTCCACGTTCTCAGCGCGCTGGAAGGCGGTCGCGCGCTGCTAAAACCTTTCGCTCGCCCAGCTCTGCCGGTGTATTCTTTATAGTGCGTCTGCGCATTCTCTATTCTTTTCTTTAACTTTTTTGATCGAAATTTTTACTTTCGGTCTACTCAGGGAAAGCTTTAAAAGCCCCTAGCGCGCGCTGCTCTAGCTAATTAAAGAGACCCGTTCCCTGGGGGAGGCACCCCCGCTGGGGGAACCTCCCCTGTGGGCACCAGCGCGCGGGGCTGAAGAGGGATGAGCCGCCGCGAGGCGGTGAACCCATGAGTACCCCCTAACGGGGGCGCTCAGACGCCAGGATGAAGGGCGGGATGTGAGTGCGCGCGCACGTTCTCGGATGAGCGTAGACAGCGTTACCTAAAAACATTCGCGCCACGCGCTTGCGCGCGCCGTAAGCGCTATAAAGGCTCCAGCAAGGGGGCGGTGATCGTCTATGCCCAAGGTTTTCGATGTAGGGAGGATCTGTGTTAAGATTGCTGGGCGCGAAGCCGGGAGGAAGTGCGTGGTCGTCGACATAGTGGACGACAACTTCGTGGTCGTCACGGGGCCGAAAGCTCTTACGGGCGTGAAGAGGAGGCGCGCGAACGTGAAGCACCTAGAGCCCCTGCCGCACAAGGTCGATATACCGAAGGGGGCTAGCGACGAGGAGGTGCTTAAAGCATTGGAGCAGGCTGGCCTGCTAGAGGAGATGCGCAAGC
>JAJHRM010000044.1 GCA_020832965.1 Thermofilum sp.
TGCTTGAGAGGAGGCACGGCGGACACGGCTTCATGGGAATCGATTTGGGAAGGGAGGTGCTGGTCACCGCCGTCACTAGCGACGGCACTGCGCTGCTGTACAAGGGCAAGGTGCTCAAGTCCGACTATTACTACTTCGAGAAGAGAATAGCGGCAATCGACAGGGCGCTGTCAGACCCGGGGATGGAGGAGGCGAGGAGGTCCGCGCTACAGGAGGAGAGGAGGAGGCTGTTCGAGAAGAGGGGGAGGCGGAGGGACCAGACATTCGCCAACACTGCGGCGCACCTTAAGAACGAGGCTGTCAAGAGGGATATCGGCATCGTACTCATAGGATACCCCTGGAACATATCTCAGGAGAAGCCTGGGAAGGGAAACACGAACATGTGGAGCCAGCGAAGGCTGATGCTGAGGTTAGCCACAACCCTCGAGAACGCTGGCATCCCAGCCTTCGCCGTAAGCGAGGACGGGACATCGAAAATCTGCGCCTACCACAAGGTGGAGGTCGTGAGGGAGCCTAGAGGATTAATCAGGTGCCCACATGGGCACACGATGCATAGCGACGTGAACGCTGCCCTGAACATCATGTTGCGCGGGCTTACTGCACTAGGCATCGAGGCGGAACTGCCAAAGCGCATCAAAGTACTCAGCTTCCTAGCAACACCAGGCGGGGTAAAACCTATAAACCCATAACCCTGCGAAAAGGCGGGGTAACAGATGGCGCGCGAGCGCGCTGTGCTGCGGGTCTACAACACGCTGACTAGGTCCTTAGAGGCTTTCGAGCCATTTGAGCCAGGCAAGGTTTCAATGTACGTGTGCGGTCCGACGGTCTACGACTATTCGCATATTGGGCATGCGCGAACATACGTGGCTTTCGACGTTATTAAGCGCTACTTGAGGTTAAGGGGCTTCGACGTTGTTCATGTGCAGAACATCACTGACATTGATGATAAGATTATTAACAGGGCTAGGGAAGAGGGGCGGGACTGGAGGACCATAGTTAACGAGTATACGGCTGACTATCTTGACGCGCTTACGAGGCTGCGGGTCTTTGTTGATATGCATCCACGGGTAACGGAGCACATTGCCGACATTATAGACTTTGTGCAGAAACTGATTGATTCTGGACATGCCTACGTGGCTCCAAGTGGAAGTGTCTACTTCGATGTAAACACGTACGATGATTACGGCAGGCTTAGTGGTCGCTTAGACAAAAGGATGTGGACTCAGGAAGAGTTTGCCGCTGAGAAAAAGAACCCGTACGACTTTGCACTTTGGAAAGCTAGGAAACCTGGAGAACCCTACTGGGACTCTCCCTGGGGTCCGGGCAGGCCGGGGTGGCACATAGAGTGTAGCGTTATGTCTTCACGCTACTTTGGCCGAAGATTCGAGATTCATGGGGGTGGGAGCGACCTTATCTTCCCGCACCACGAGAATGAAAGGGCGCAGAGCGAGGCTCTTTTCGGCGTGAAGCCTTGGGTAAAGTATTGGATGCATACCGGCATGCTCCAGGTTGGAGGAGAAAAAATGAGTAAGAGCTTGAGGAATATTGTTCCGCTTCGAGACCTCTTCAAGGAATATGACCCATTGGTTGCGAGGCTGTGGCTCGCCTCTGCACACTACAGGACTATCCTCCAGTTTTCAGACGAGGTGCTTAAGCAGGCCCAAAGCAATTTGCAGCGCTTGAAATCTTCTGTGGCTCTTTTAAAGAAGCTTTCACGTGAGGTAGAAATTACTGGACGCGTCTCTGACTTCGAGATTGAGGTTCTGAGGGGGATGTCAGCGCTACGAAGAGAGTTTTATGATAGCATGGATGATGATTTTAATGCAAGTGGGGCATTTGCGTCGGTCATGAAGCTTTCGGGACTTGTTTTCTCCAAGATTTCTGAGAAGCCCAGCTACCTACTGGTCTACAGGGGGCTCTCTCTGTTCGAGGAGTTTAACCGTGTACTCGGAGTTCTAGACGAGGACCTTGGTCTCGGCGCCGCGGAGATGCTCCCCTTCGACGAAGTTGTCGACCTAATTGTCGAGGTTAGGGCCAAGCTACGTGAAGAGAAGAACTACGGGCTAGCAGATTATATAAGGACTAAGCTCAGCTCTCTAGGAATACAGCTCATGGATTACGGGGACAAAACGAAGTGGTTACTCGCTGGTAAATGACGGCGTGCTAAAGGAAAAATATATATCCAGCTTTTTAACACAACTAGTGGTCCTCCTAAAGGGCGAAAGTTCCCGAGCAAGTTAACTTTAAATATTTTTTTCCTACTTTGTAATTATGAGTAAGATTAAAGAGTTAATTGTAGGACGAAAGGGCCAAGTAGTAATACCAAAAGAGTTAAGGGAAGAGTTAAACATTAAGGAGGGGGGAAGACTTTTAGTGAAAAAAGCGGATGGAAAAATCCTTCTTATTCCAAAGCCAGAAGACCCAGTAGACTTCCTATTTAAAATCGCCCAAAATGTTAAACTTGGAGACCTGAGAAAGGAAATAAAGGAATTCAGAAGGGACACGAAAAGTGATCTATCTTGACAGCTACGTATTTTTAGATCTTTTCTCAGGAGAAGGGAACAGGGTAGAGAAAGCTAAGAAATACATTGAGAAAGCTAAGAGGGAAGGTTGTGTCATCTCTACAGTTGTTTTAACTGAAGTAATTTATCATCTTATCAGGAAAGGTTTTGAAGATGTCGCTGAGGATTTCCTATTATTCATTCAAATATTTGAGAAAATGCAAGTTGTAAATGTTAATGAAGATATTGCTATTCAGGCAGCTAAGTTAAGATCTAAATACTATAAGAAACATGAATGTGAACTTTCATTTCTTGACTGCCTTCATATAGCTACAGCGATCTACGCAAATTGCACAGAAATTGTTACTGGGGATGAAGAATTTTTAAAGATAAAAGAAATAAAGGTAGAGATTTACTAGCCTTATTTTAAGTGCACTCGGCACGCTTCTAAGTGTAGTGCCGACCTGGCCTCGTTTGTGAAATGTTTCATCTTAATGGGACTTTGTCTTCTTTTCCTAGTCCTAGGGCGAGGGCTCCCATGATGCCTATTTTGTCTCCTAGGGGTGTTGCTATTATTTTTGGCACGATGTTTACCGCATAGTTTTCTACTTCTCTCTCTATGTTGGTGAGAAGTATGTCTGCGTTGTTTAGGGCGACGGAGCCTCCAACTGTGATTATTTCCGGGTCGTATGCATTAACGACTGCGGCAAAGCCGCAGGCGTTGAACCTTTTTACTCCTTGAATGACAAGCCTTGCGAAGCTGTCTCCGCTTCTGTAGGCCTCGAAAACGTCTTTAGCTGTTACTGCTTCCTTGCTTCTCAGAATGCTTTGGTTCCAGAGGTCTGGGTGCTTGTATGAAAGTAGCTTGGTGTATTTCGGTATGCCGGTGCCGGAGCAGTATGCTTCCCAGTGTCCCCTCTTTCCACAGCCACAGGTAATCTCTTCATTCAAGTCAACCACTATGTGCCCTATCTCATGAGCGTTTCCTTGCTTCCCCAGGAGTAATGTCCCGTCAACGTAGACGCCTCCGCCAATACCCGTGCTGATAGTTATGTAGACAAGGTTTTGACAGGCCCGCCCGGCTCCGAAATACTTTTCTCCTACAGCAGCAGTCACAGCATCGTTTGCAAAAGCGATTTTTTTGCCTGTTAGGCTCTTTAGACCGCGAACAACTTCGAGCTTCTCGAATGGTAGATTTATACTTCTTATGACTTCCCCCCTCTCCATGTCTATTGGCCCTGGAGATCCTACACCTATCCCAACAATGTCCACGCCATTCCTTTCCATGAATGTTTTTGCAAGTCGAGCAATGTGTCCCAAGTATTCGTCTGGCGTGGCGAAGCTGTGCGTGGGAAAAACTTCGAGCTCCAGCAATTCTCCATCCTCGTTTCCAAGGGCAACCCTCGTCCGGGTGGCCCCGACGTCTACAGCGACTGCATACCTCATTCTTTTCAAAACTATTACTTCGAGGAAACCTATTTTTGTCTTGCCATGCAACACACAGCGCGCACCACGCGTGCATGAAAAGCAAGAGGCCGAGGGATGAGGGTGCGTGTGAGGCAAAAAGCGGTTCTAAGCAGTACGGGATAGGAAATAATTTAAGGGAGTTTTCTAAGGGCAATGTTATGCGAAGATATGCGTACCTGTGCCTTGCCTTCCTCCTACTGTTTTCCCAGGGTTTAGTGCTAGCGTTAATTGGTGGTAGAGGCTCTGCCCAGAGCACGATTTTTCAAGGCTATACGCGGCTTTGGGTGGGTGTATCCCCAAAAACGATGAACCTGACAGGTGCACCGATCGGGGTTGCCTCAATAATTATCTCAAACCTTGGCCCGGGAATCTCTGAGAACACATTTGTAAGTGTGACTGGCACAGGCTGTTCGTTAGTTTCAACAAATGGCGAAAAGTGGGCAAGAAACATCACTTTTCCCCTTGGAAGCATGCCTGCAGGGTACTCGAGAACGCTCTCGGTGATTATTCAGTGCAATGATTCTTCCGGGTCAATAGTGGTAACGGCCTTCTCGGACAATTGTGACCCAGTTATTGCGGAGATAGATGTTCAGCGGTCTACTCGTTCCTCAGGCTTAGGCAGGCCTTCGCCGGGGGACAGCCTGGTGCCAGTTTTTGCCGTGACAACAACTTTGCTACTTTTAATTATTACATCGATCTTTCTCAGAAGAAACAGAAGGAAGAAAAATAGAAGTATTTTTGAATAGCGCGCGCTAAATCCAGCCCCTGAGCTTCATCGCATTCACAACACGTTCAACCGCGATTGCATAGGCAGCTATGCGCATTGGGTACTCGTGGAATCTCCTCTGCCACTCACTGTACACATTGCTGAAGTTTTCAACCATTTTCTTCTCAAGTCTTGCTAGCGCCTCCTCCTCCGTGAGCCAGTTGCCCATCCTGTTGTTCGCCCACTCGATCCAGGACATCACTACGCCTCCGGCATTTGCAAGTATGTCTGGAATTACCAGCGTATCCTTCTTTCTCAGTATTTCATCAGCCTCAGGCGTTGTCGGCCCGTTTGCGCCTTCACTCACCACTTTAGCCTTCACGCGCGGAGCATTCTCCTTCGTGATTACGTTTTCAACTGCTGCTGGCACTAGCACGTCTACTTCGAGTTCTAGCAGCTCCTCGTTGGTTATTTTCCTCTTTACATCCTTGTAGTTGGACACGCTCCCGGTCTGCTCCTTGATCTTGATGACCTCCTCCACGTTTAGCCCGTTGGGATTGTAGATCCCTCCTTTACTATCTGAGACCGCTACTACTTTGGCTCCCCACTCGCTTAGGTACTTTGCCGCGTATATTCCAACGTTTCCAAAGCCCTGAACAGCAACTGTCCTGTTCTCGACTCCTCCCCAGACCTTCTTTGCTGCTTCCCGGGCCGCTATGGCGACCCCAAGCCCCGTGCTTACGACCCTTGCATACAAGCCTCCAATCTCCTTTGGCTTTGCCGTGACGACTCCCCACGCGTTGTAGCCCACGATTTT
Source organism: Thermofilum sp. (assembly GCA_020832965.1). The sequence goes on from JAJHRM010000044.1 coordinate 5,492, forward strand.
GCTATACTCATCCATGTACCAAGCCATTGTCTGGGGGTTCGTGTATACGTCTGGAGCAGGAATGTCGATGTCCTCCCCAATAAGCCTGGAAATAGCCGCAAAATATTTTCTTGATAGCTCCTCTAGTTCTCTCGGAGACAATTCCTTGGGGTTGACCTTTACTCCTCCCTTGCCCCCACCATAGGGTATGCCTGCGAGTGAGTTCTTCCACGTCATCCACATTGAGAGAGCAACAACTTCCCCCTCTGTAACGTTTTCGTGGTACCTTACGCCGCCCTTGTAGGGTCCAAGAGCGCTATTGTGCTGGCTTCTCCACCCGTGGAAGACTGCAATTTTCCCACTGTCGAGTTTTACTGGGATTTTCACGTGGAGTAGTCGCTCAGGGTGCCTTAGAACTTCTACAACGTCGTCAGGAAGGTTTAGTATCTTCGCGCTCTCATTCAGCTGCTTCACGGCCATTTGGTAGACGGGGTCATTTTCATACGTCATGTTCCTCGCCAATAGTATTTCGAATTAACAATATTTAAGCATAAAGCATTTAATGGAGACGAGCATTGATTTTCCTTACTTTTTAAAACTTGCTATCAAATGTTTAAAAGAGGCTTTACATAAGGAAAACATTAAAAGCATGGAAGTTAAAGTGCATAGTGCGCCTCTTTGCGTGCGCACCCTCATCTCCGCCTCGTTGTGACGACCTCGCTGCGCCCTGCGCGCTATTCGTTTTGCCGCTGCCTGTGGGTCCCGCTAGTATTATATGTCCCTGCTCTATGCAAAGCTTGGGGAAGGATAGCGGTCCGAGGGAGATACACAGCTTCTTACACCTGCTAGCGCGTGTCCTCTCGTTAAGCTTCTTCCCTAGCCTGGTTGAAGAATTTTCAGCCGTTTTTCCCGTGCCAGGCGCGCGCTAGGATCGTCTGGGAAAATATCATTAGCTCTGGGTTTTGATGAACAAAGCCAACTTTGCGTGCAAGCTCGGAGACAGGCGTAACTCTAGTATTCATTCCGTTGACTAGCACTCTGCCGGAGACCGGCTTGAGAAGACCAACAGCTAGCTAGAGCGCGCGCCAATGAGGAGGTACACGCTTGGCATACCTGGTGGGCGCTAGAATGTGGCAGTAATCATAGCCTTTTGTAAAAAATCGATGAGAAAAACCTTGAGTTGTTTACCTCTTAATTTTGCAAAATTTGTGCTCTTAAAATTCCTCCTCTTCCTCTTCCTCTCCTTCTTCCCACTCTTCCTCCTCTTCGGGAAACTCCTCTTCCTCCTCGAACTCCTCCCACTCTTCCTCCTCTTCCTCCCATTCCTCCTCCTCTTCCGGGAACTCTTCCTCCTCTTCTAGCCAGGCTCTTATTTTCATGGTTTCTCACCTGAGACTGCAAAAAACTAGTATTAAAACTTATCTTTGGGAGCATGAGCGCTTGGTGCGTGAAAGAGAGAGGGAGGAAAAAGCATGTTGTGCCAGTGAGGCTCGCCTAGTGGACAGCTGCAATGAGGGAGAATCGCAGATAGCTGTGTTCCTCATTATGCACGCCCCACTCAGCACGCGAGCTCTGGGATTTCGCATGTCCACGCATTGGGGCTGGGTAGTTTTTTGCGCGCGCGAGCACGCTAAGCAGGTAATTTTATAGGCTCTGAGGGTAGAAAATAGTTAATGAACGGGGTCACTGCGATTGAAGAGTTTGAGGTTGAATTGGAGAGGCTGCGGGATAAGTTGCTAGAACTTGGCGTGAAGAAGATAGTTGTTGCCGTGAGGGACGAAGTTAAGTATAAGTTTCCCGCCGACCTCGAAGCGGGCGAGACTGTTAACCGCGTGAGGGCGCTAATCGGTATCTTGGGGGCGCCGGGTCCAGCTTTGTTCGTGAAGCCTTCTAGTGAAATTTTCTACGTCTACGTGGGAGAAGACTCATTAGTGGTCTTAGTTGGAGATCTAGATGAAGGATTGGGGGAGGAGTACTCGCTCATAGCCAAGCTGCTCATAAATGAGGTTTTAAGTCGAGGCTAGTTTTCTCCCGCTGCTAGGTTCGGGGGCGGAGAGTTTATAAGTGGATATATATTCTAGGGTAGGGAGGAATTATGAGCAAAGCCTTAGTGCTTCAGTATTTGATTGGAGTGGTCTTGCTTGTTGTCTTCGCTTTTTTAAATGCTAATTTCCCTGGCTATACTTCCTTGATTTTTATACTCTACTTTGTAGCCTTAATGTCGGTAATGTTCGTTCTGATGGGTAGGCAGACGAGAGGGCTTTTAAAGGATCTCGACGAGGTTAAGAGTGGGGAGGTCCTTTACAGGTCTGATACAAGTGAAGTTTTGAAGCTTAGGGAGAGGGATTTGCAGAACTCTCAGCCCGAGCTTATGGCACAGTTCAAGGCTAGCATGATCCCATTTGCATCCCTTTTAATACTCATCCTTGTCTTCTACATTCCCCAGTTGAGGGATTTCTTCCTGCAACTAGGAAAGGTGCTTGCCCCCGCTAACGAGAAAATGGCTAGTTTCTTCGAATACTTGCTACTTTATGGTTTCTTCTACATTGTCTCCTTGGTGAGCGGTTTCTATGCTAGGAGGCTTCAGTCAAAGACAGGTACGCTAGTAATAGCAACAAGCTACACAGTTACTTCTAAGGGTGTAGTGGTCGATGAAAGGATGCCGGTAAAATTCCCACTAAAAGGGAACATCTTAGTCGATTCAAGGAGAAAGTTCGTCCAGCTAGAAACTCTCCAACAGGTCATGGGCACAACAGTCAAGCAGCGTATCCGCCTGTATTCGCCAGAGCCAAGCAAGCTTGCCAGCTTAATAAAAACCTCCAGCACCGCCCCTTCTGCAAGCAGGGACCGAGCGTAAAACGAAAAACCCTTATCTAAGCCTTCAGGAGGGCTCCCGTGCGGGGCTGAGAGGGGGACCGCCGAAAGGCGTCGGATCCCATGACTCCAGAGCGCTCAGCGCGCGCAGGGGGTGGTGGCATGAGTACGGTGAGTACTTCTCGGGCTTGGGGGTGGACGAGCAGGCTATGCTTGCGGAGTTGCGTAGACGCAGAGAAAGCCTACGCTGGCTGGACAGAACCTTCACTGAGGAAAAGAGGTACTACGGCGAGGTGGCTGACGATATAATAGCTCACTTCGACCTAGGAGCTTCTGAAGCCAGCAAGCTACAGGACTTCGCCGAGAAGATCACTACGTGCCTGGACGAAGTTTACATGCAGGCAGACACAAGGCACCCGCGTTGCTGAGGCATAGAAGCACGGCTATACACATGGCGACACGGCTACCGCATCATCAGCTCAACGGGCACAACATACTAAAACTCGCAGAACAACACCCAGAATGGAGGAAAGCAGTCAAGGAACTAGCGCAAAAACGAAATATGCAGCCCAGAGGACCAATAACGAGAAGGCTACTCGAGCTCGCGGAAAACCCACCCAAAAAATTTAAAACTCAAAAACCCTACTTCAATGACAGATCTCTGCGGCCGTAGTCTAGTCTGGTAGGATGGCGGCCTGCCATGTGCGCGCAGAGCGCCGCAGAACCCGGGTTCAAATCCCGGCGGCCGCACCACTCTCTTATTGTTCTCGCAATCTTCGCTTTCAGTCTCCTCACAGTCTCTCTTAACGCGTTTTCGCATATCTCTAAGCACGCTATTCAACATTTTGCCTCCACGCCAGGCGCGCTATAGGCAATATTTCTCGCAGCGGCTGGGAGTGCCATGAATAGGGAGAAAGTGGATCATTCGTAGCGCAGGGATGGCATGGTGGAGGTGTGCAGTCATCTCTGTTTGGGTTCCTCCAGGGAGGTATGTGCAGAAAATTTATTTGGAAATACGTCTATTTCCGCTTTGTTAGGTGCATTACATGCCGCCTAAAGTGCTGACGATTCGCGAGGCACTTAAGCATCCTTTGCGTCGAAGGATAGTTGCGTACTTGCTTGATAATCCTGGTGCATCGGTGAGGCAATTGACTAGGGGCTTGGGCGTAAGCATTGGTTCTCTGTCTGGGCATCTTGTTATTCTCGAAAGGGTTGGACTAGTAATCGAAAGGCGTGGGTCAAAAAGGCTGGAGCTGTTTGTAAACCCTGAGCTGCTTTTAGCTTTGAGGAGGGAGTTTGCTGATCTGAGCAAGGAAAGGGTTGCAGAGGCGGGGTAACGGGTCTTTTTGGAGCTTTGTACAGGCTAGTTTTAATTAATCGTTATTAATCGTTACTGAATAATGTTTAAGTCTTAGATGCATAGGTTTTCTGTCTTGTGAGTGGAGGGAAACCTGGGTGGGAGGGTAGATTCATCTATGCAACGTTTGAGGAGCTAAAGAGCGGATTAACCACTGATGTTTACTTTACGAGAACTAGGAAAATCCTCCAGAAATATGGGCTGCTCGATGTGGAAGTCCACATGGAGATCACGGCAAGCAAGCTGCCAGGCAGCTACAAGTGGGGTGTCTATGCTGGACTCCGAGAAGTTTTGAAGCTACTAGACGGGAAGAGGATTACTGTTAGGTCTCTCCCCGAGGGAACAGTTTTCCACGCGAAAGACTACTATGGCTGTAAGGTTCCAGTAATGACGATTGAGGGTCCCTACGGGGAGTTTTTAGAACTTGAGACTCCGCTGCTTGGATTCCTTGCCTCAGCCAGTGGTATTGCGACAAAGGCTGCCCGTGTCAAGAAAGCTGCCGGGGACAAGCTGGTGCTGTCGTTTGGGGCGCGGAGGCAACACCCAGCTCTTGCACCCTTCGTAGAGTTCTACGCGTACATCGGTGGAGCGGATGCAGTTTCAGCTGTTCTGGGCGCGGAAGCTTTAGGTATCAGGGCAACAGGCACCATGCCTCATAGCCTCTTAATAATTTTTAGAGGAATCCTGGGGGACCACACCCTTGGGTGGAGGGCTTTCGACGAAGTGATTGAAAAGGATGTTAACAGGGTAGCGCTGGTCGACACTTTCTACGATGAAGCTGAGGAAGCCCTTCTGGCTGCAAAGCTTCTGGGCGAGGGACTGTGGGGAGTGAGGCTGGATACGCCGGGTAGCAGGAGGGGTAACTTCGAGGAGATAGTTAGGGAGGTTCGCTGGAAACTTGACGTCAATGGGTATAGACATGTGAAGATAGTTGTTTCCGGAGGCATAGATGAGGACAGTGCACCTTCCCTCGCTAAAGCTGGTGCCGATGCGTTCGGCGTGGGAGCTGCAATAGCCGCTGCCCAGCCAATAGACTTCGCCATGGATATTACGGCTATGAAGATTAATGGAGAATGGAAGCCCATTGCAAAGAGAGGCAAGCTTTCAGGCAGAAAACAGGTCTACCGCTGTGATGAGTGCTTTATTGACCACGTAGTTCCTATTGATTCCGATGTCCCTGGGTGTCCTATGTGCGGTAAGCCCATGAGACCCCTACTGGAAACCTATATCGATGCTGGGAAGCCTGTGAAGAAGGTTGAAGATCCGCATACTGTGAGAAAATACGTGCTAAAGCAGCTAGAAAACGTAAGTCTCACATAGCGTGCGCTAAGTAGAGGTGCTGACCACGCAGGGGGACAGCTTCAGCGCCTTGAAGCTACTAATGGCTATTTGTAAGCACTCATCCATTGAATAATGGCATTTTGTCAGATGAGAGACGCAGCCGCTTCTGCAGTCAGATGAGCCAAAGCCTTCAATCACGTGCGTGCACCCCGCTTCTTCCAGCAGAGAGACTAGGGCGCATTCAGGCACATCCGCTTCCGCGTATACTACGTGTGTAATTTTTGAGCCCGGGCTTGCTAACAGGAAGTCTATGTGCCAGTGGAATCTTTTGCCTCTTTTTAGGTGTCTAGCTATCCTCGCCTTTAAGCCGCCAGGACCTTTAGCCGACCCAGCGTAGAAGTAGTTTCCAGGAGGGATTAGCCATCGCCTGTCACCTTTTAAACAAATTTTTGCCTCTTCCTCAACACGTATTAATAGTAAATATATTCCCTTGAGAGGCGGGATATCCATGTAGACTTTAATTATTAGGATTAAAATATTTATTATTTCGCAAGAAGTTTTTAGCCAAGCTTTTACATAGTTAAAGCCGGGATTCGGGTGGAAACTGTAAATAATTTAGGGGTAATGATTGCTGGACCTGCAGGATCCGGGGTGTTTGTGTCAAGTGTTATACTCGGTAAGATATTCTTGAGGCATGGCTTAAGCGTCTTTATCACTAACGAGTACCCCTCCCTGATTAGGGGCGGCCATCAATGGGCACAGATCCAAGTAGGATTTGGGGAGGAAGTTTACGCCCACAGAAAGAAAGTTGACATTGTGCTTGCACTCGACAGGATTTCTGTCGAGGAGCACGTAGCAGATCTCAAGCCTAGTGGATGCATCATATGCGATGAGGGAGATGTGGGGGCAAAGGCTGGTAACGATGCGTCCATAAGACCACTCCCCCTAAGAAAAATTGTGAGGGAGATTGGCGCTCCAAGCGTGACTGTAAACACCGTGGGCTTGGGAGTGATTGTAGGTGCCCTAGGCGGAGAGGCCGATGTGGCAGAGGGAACAATCAGGGAACAATTTAGGGGTAGGGGAGAATTGGCAGAGTTGAATGTGGAGCTTTTCCGTAGGGGCTACGAGCTCGGCAAAAAGTTGGACGGCGAGTTTCGCCTGCGTGTGCCCATCTCCGCCAGCCTTGAGCGTAGCGGGGAGGCAAGGCTCCTGATCGACGGTAACTCGGCTGTGGCACTAGGAGCATTGTCGGCTGGTTTAACATTTTTTGCCTCTTACCCCATGACTCCCGCCTCGCCCATTCTCCACTTCCTAGCCGAGGTCCAGAGAGACCTGGGAATAATCGTGTTTCAGCCTGAGAGCGAGCTGGCCGCAATTAACATGGCGATTGGCGCTGCTTACGCTGGTGCTCGTTCAATGGTGGCTACTAGTGGGGGTGGCTTTTCCCTGATGGTGGAGGCCCTCGGACAGGCGGCCATGACCGAGACCCCGATCCTAATCGTCGATGTGCAGAGGCCTGGTCCCTCCACAGGCTTACCAACGCATACTGCTCAAAGTGATCTCAGATTTGTGATCCACGCTTCCCAGGGAGAGTTCCCAAGGGTGGTCCTCGCTCCCGGGGACCCTTACCAGGCCTACGTTTTAGCGAATAGGGGCTTGAACCTGGCGTGGAAGTATCAGATTCCAGTTATCCTCCTCTCCGATAAGTATCTGGGTGAGAGTTTCTGGACGGTTTCGGTGTTCCCTAATCTAGGTGTTGAGGATGCAAGGGTTTCTAGGGAGCGTGTGAGCGGGTTTTTCCCCAGGTACAAAGTGACCGAGGACGGGGTTTCGCCTATCATCTTCCCAGGCACGCCAGGTTCACTCGTGTATGCTAATACGAGTGAGCACGATGAGTACGGCTTTGGAACAATCGACCCCTTGAAGGTTAAGGAGATGCAGGATAAGAGGCTTAGGAAGTACCAGAGTCTCTGCGAGGAAGCTGAGAAGTCTGGCGTGGAGACCGTGGGGAGCGGCGGTGCAGTAGTTGCCACGTGGGGGTCCACGAAGCAAATTGTCCTGGAGGCTTTGAAGAGGGTAAGCGGGGTAAAAATGGTCCAGGTGGTTTGGATGGAGCCTTTTCCCAGGAAAAAGCTGCTCTCTGAGGTGTACGGGAAAAAGCTACTCGTGGTTGAAAATAACGCCACTGGTCAACTGGCTTCTCTAATAAGGGAGCACCTGCTCATAGAGCCCAGCAATGTTCTCCTGAAGTACGACGGAAGACAGTTTTTCCCGGAAGACGTTGAGTCCTGGATTGCTTCCCAGGTGGAGGGGTGAGTCTAGTGGATCCCTCTGTTTTCGACACGGGAAGGAGACCTGTATGGTGCCCAGGATGTGGGAACTATTCAATACTCCTAGCCCTCCGGAAGGCACTAGCAGAACTCGAGGTGAGTCCAGAAAGGGTAGTTATTGTTACGGGTATTGGCTGCCACGGACGCATAAGCGAATACATGAAGACAAATGCTTTCCACACTATTCATGGAAGGGTGCTGCCCCTTGCGACGGGAATAAAGCTGGCAAACCCAAATCTTCTGGTCATTGGTCACAACGGCGACGGAGATGCTTACGCTATTGGTCTAGGCCATCTTCCACACGCTGCTAGACGTAATGTCGATGTAAAACTGATAGTCCACGATAACATGGTTTTTGGGCTAACTACTGGGCAAGTAACCCCC
>JAJHRM010000341.1 GCA_020832965.1 Thermofilum sp.
AAGCTACACGCATTCATCGTCCCACGGGACGCATGGCTACCAGTAAACACACTAAAAGAACTAGAAGAAGCAACAAAAACACTAAAAACACACAACCACTAAAAAAAGCTACACCCCCACCCACCGCCCCGCCTCCAGCCAGAGCCCCTTACAACCTCCAAAAGGTACCGGTGAAGACCCCCAGGCAAAACATCGAAAAACCCATACTCGGAGTGCTCCTCGTTCAGCCTAACCTCCAGCCCAGTCTCCTCCAACACCTCCCGACGCAAAGCATCCAAAAACCCCTCACCCCACCTCACACGACCACCCGGAAACCACCACCCGCCACGAGCAGGGCTAAACCGGCGCCGAAGCAACAACACCCTCCCATCCCTCACAATCATACCCTCAACACTTACAATAGGCAGACACCTAGACACCATCCTATACAGGAAACCAGGAAGAAAACCGCCCCGACAAAGAAAACGCCCGAACACAATCTACCACCCACATTCACATTGAAACGCCCCCCTTAACCTTTTCTAGCAACATATCTCGCATAGTCCTCCAACGACTGTACCCTTAAGAAAGATGCTACCCTAATAAGGAAAACAGAAGAAAAACAAAATAAATGAAAAACCGAAGTCCTTTAGAGAACCAACCCGTGCAAAGCACAAAAGAGCCTCCGAGCCTCACCCCCACCTTTCCGCAGTCTCAAGCTTAGATTCTCCTGCCTTCATGCCAACAACGAGGATTAGCTGGCGGTGGGCTGGGTCGCAACCTCACAAGGGGGTACCCTAAGAGTCGGAGCGTGTTCAGCTTTCTGGGTCTCTTCACGAACAACCTGACGGGGTCGAAGTAGCCGGAAATGCGCAGGTAGTCCTCCGCGCGCAGCAGCCACCCCAAAGCAACCTCTTAAAGCGCGCGCTACGCGGAGCTTGAGACCAGCGGTACCGCTAAAGCCGGTAAGGCGAGGGGCGAAGCGATGAGCTACAGGGTGGTGGCGCGCGTGAAGGAGGTGCGGGGGGGCAGGTGCGCGATGGGGTACCAGCCGGGGGACGCGCTCGTCGACGAAAGGTTCTGCATAAAGGAGGCGGGGAGGGGTGCCTGCCTCCACGCGCTAACAGCCATGCTCGCGCCCCCAGTGCCCCTCCTCAAAGGTGTGCCGGCTACAGCGCTCGAAAATGAGAAAATGAGAACACAGGATACGCGGGGCGCCCCGGTCCGAGAAAAGCGCGCGGAAGGAAGGTGGCATTTGAGCTGAAAGGAGAACAGCTAAAGCCCCAGCTCGGAAGCTATAACTGCGATACCCACAGCTCACGCGAGGGGTGGAAGCCGAGAGCCCTCTACTGGGGTGCATAAGTTGAGCGCCGAAAACCGATACCCTCAATTATTAATAGCTCTTTCTCACGATCCTAGCTACCGCGCGTCAATCTTGGTTAACAGTTGGCGTTTTTACTAGATTAAAGTATTCGCTTGACAGTTTCTTTCTCTGCATATTTTTCACAAGGATGTTTACTCTAGCCCACGTAGTCTGAAGTTTATAATCTAGTATAGATGTTATTTTGAATGTTAATGATCTAATTGTTTTATGGTATACTTTAAGAAGAGGCCACAACTTCTCTTTCGATGCAAGGAAGTGTCCAATGAAATACGTTAATTCGTAGGCGATTGTTGTAAAACCTGCTGGCAATACGTATTTGCTTTCGTTGACATCCTTCCTTAACACCCTCCTAGACAACTTAAGCAGTGTAGCATCTTGGATTGCATAGACAGGGTCAACCTCTATGGCCGATAAATAACCGGCCTTAACAGCCTCTTTGAACACCTCTAAACCCTTCCTGCTCCTCACAACAACGAGCGTGGCGCCTCCAAGCTTCTTGATAACCTCCTGTGGAAGAGTCCATGGATCGGCCAGAGTTAAATCTGCGGAAACGTTGGTTTGATCAGTGCATAGGTAACACCCTACCCCATAAAAGTATTGCCCAAACCCTGAATCCCAGAAGACCAAGAATGGTATGCGCACGACATCCCTTTCCATCTCCACAACGGTGTAGCCGGGCCAACCGCTCCCTCTAAACCTAACATACTTTACATTTTCCACGTTAATGTTAAAGTATTTTAGCGCGTACCTAGTAGCCCACATACTGGGTGTGTTATTGCAGTAAAGCCCAACAATGAAAACATCCCCGCTACAACCCTGGGATTCAAGCAACCTCCTAATAGCCCTAGCATGACAGGGCACAGCAGTGATAGCAATACGCTTGAACCTAGCTAATGCATAATCAAGCATTTTCGAGAGACCATAAACAGGTGCATATAGAGATCCCGAGTACTTGCGGAGATCTTCGGGCTTTCTAATAATAATCCATGTGCCATATACTAAACCTATGCCGCGCTTAAACTTAGGTTTAGGTACCAAAACGGCATCAACAAAACCCTCCCTGAGTAAATATGTGAGGAGAGCTGTAGCAACACCACCAGAGGCCGAATTATATCTTATCTTGGTATCGGTTGACCAAGCAAGATAAGTTTTAACAAAAGAACCTATAAAGTGATTACTGGGATTACGCATATTATCTACCTAATAAAACTGATGAAAGAAAGTCAAGAGAACGATTTCTGTGAATTTTTATTTTGTCTATAACAATATCATAATCTATTTCTTCCATTAATATTTGCAATAATTTGTTTATATTGCAATAATTATGCAAAACTCTTTTTTTGAGACCGATCAAATCAAGTAAGTCAAGAATCCTCTTACTTTTTCCCTGCGGCGGTATTGCAATGAAATTCTTTTCAAAAAGTATAGAGAAAATAGTTCCATGGTAACTATTAGTAATAACATACCTAGCATTTCTTATAAACCATAGAAACTCAAATGAACTTATATATTCTATGAATACGATGCCAAGCTTGTTGTGCAATTTTACAACGTGTTTAATGTTATCTATACCCTGCTTTAGCGGGAAAGGCCTAGGCATGTAATAGGCAAAAATAGTAACATCTTCCTTCCTTAATTTATAG
>JAJHRM010000343.1 GCA_020832965.1 Thermofilum sp.
GTTAGACAAAATGTAAAACCGTGGATGTGGGAAGACGAAGTGGCACTCGACGGTATAATCAATACGCTTGCTGAGTTAACGAACACATACGTGCGCATCGTGTTCGAGTAACATTATTTTTTTTATCAGCTTTTTCACTTTCGCAGTGGTTAGGTAGCAGCCCTTCCGCCAGCTCCGCTTATTCAAAAAAACTGGAAAAAGATAAAAAAAGTGTTGGAGAGTTATGCGGAGGAGGTAGGTTGCCGCAGCGCAGACGCTAGAGTCGTTATGCGCACGACGAGACCGAACTCCGCTTCCCCCTTTTTCTCGCTCTCGATCTTCTCCATCCTCATTTCCACGTCGTGCGCCGCAATAAAGCGTCCCCATAAACTCCTCAAAGAGCTACTGTCTGTAGTGATTACGTTGCCATCTATGACGACAACTTTTGCATTTACGCTTTCAATCAAACGGCTAGAGCTGAAGATGCGGACGCATATGAAATTCGTTATCCGCCCTCCCCTCTCCTGCTCTCTTGGGACTAATTTCACCACCAGCATTTTCTTCACCACTAAGGCTTGACGTTTGGTTTTATATAAATCTTTCTCAGCGCAGAGACGCGCAGCGCCGCGCGCCCAGCGCGCCCGCGTATAGAAAAGCTTAAATAAAGCTGTGTCACAAGTATAGCGGTGAAGAAAATGACAGAGGAAGAGTTGGTGATCAAAGGGGAGAAGGTTGAGACAGAAGTGCGCGAGCTTATTACTGCGCTTTGCAGCAGTTTAGATTCGAGTAAAAACATAGTGGATTTGCTCTTCACCTCACTTAGTAAAAATGTAGAAAGTTTAAGGATCTACGTCGAAAAAAGAGACGTGAAAAACGCCATCGCGACCTTAGTTAAGATTAGGGGCTTTGCGCTGCAAATCGCGGAAGCAGCGAAGATGCAGGCCGATCTCCTAACGATGCTAGCCACGAAGCCGAGGGCCGCCACCGCGATGCGCCTGATGCTGCGCGACTGACGAAATCCTTTTTTTATTTTTTTCTCTCTTTCCTTCTTTTTTCAACAACGTTGCGTTAAGGCGGGTTTATATATCATCTTAACGTGGGGATGGTGGTGAAGAAAATGACGGAGGAGGAGAGGAAAGCTGTACCTAAGGCGGCGTGGGAGATCGTGACTAGGACTCCGCACGTGAGCATCCCTGACGTCAGCAAAATGCCGTTGCCAGCACAGATAATCTTCAGAGCCGTGCAGCACTTTGCGAGCAAGGCTGCTGACGGTGCCGACGTGCTCCTAAGGTATAACTATCATAGTGATACGCCGTACCTCGACTGTATGACAAAACATTCGCACTTTCTGGTAGAATATACCTTGGACGGACTAGTAATAAAATTCGTTAAGGAGAAAGAGAAAGGAGGGGGGGCGAAAGAGGTTAGGGTGAAGCAGTGCATAATACGTACTGATCTCGACGTGGCGCGGAACATAATACGCTCTCTTTCAATCATATTCGAAGACGCAATCTGCGACCTCTACGTCCACTCTTCGCCTGAGATTGACGAAATATTCAATATACAGTCTTCCCAATAATTTCCCCATATTTTTTTTATCCGTTTTTTTACTTTCGGGGCAGTTAGATAATGTAATAGGAGCCCCCTCGCATAGAAAAACATATATATCCCTTAAGCGAGGGTTATGCTGGTGGGAAAATGAAAATGTCAATGAAAGGGGTGGTGAAAAAGGTGTGCGGCACAGCTATCTCCATCCTCTGCGCGCCCCTAGCCCCGCTCGTTATCGCATATTACTCGATATATGTCCGTGTCTCGAAAAAAATGCAGAACGATTCCGACAACCGCAAGCCGAGCAAAGCGAAAACTATACTCTCCCTTTTGGCTCACCTTGTAGCGATATCCGCTCTGAACACCCCGCTTGCGGTTGCCGTATGCATGAAGACCAAAGGCAAACTTGTGTCTCACATCTTCGCTCTGTATGTGACGCTGGGTTTCATCGCCGCGTGCGAACTCGGATCGCTGAAGTGCCGCTTCCCCGCCAGCTCCCGATAATTTTTTTAACCGGCTGAATACTTTCAGCCAGCTTAGGTTATCTAACCAGACCCCCCTCCCTCCTCGCGCACTAGGAATCCCCCGCTAAAAGCGCCTTCCGAAAAGCCGCTGAAAACAACGCGCGAAAAAGATGGAAAGTTCGGCAAAAGGGCCCAAAAAAGGGAGGGAGGGCCGCTGGGGGGCGGCGCTCTAGAAAGGTTTAAATACCCTAGGAGCATAGGGTTGGTGGTGAGGAATATGGCAAAAGCGGAGAGAGTGGAGACGGTTGAAATACCGCGCGTGGAAGATATCATCGCGCCTATTACCGAGATCAAAGTGCCAGCAAAGTTCTTACCTTCCGAAATCCCAGCATACCAGAGACTAAGAGCCACGCCGTACAAGTTCAAGACCGTGATTGTTTACTTCGAGGGGTGGTCGTCTAGGTATATGGACAAAGTCGCCCTTTATTACCTGACCGATGAAATGGACTGCCTAGTACGCATCGACGAGCCAGAGTTGGTTTACGTGACCCGATCGCACTCGAAAGCGTATAGGATAAAGATTTTCAGAGAGGAATTGCCGAAGGAGCTGAAAGTTTACGCTAACTACGTCGAGTGCTTCATCACCCAGTGGCCCGACGACACCGTCATTTTTTCTATACCGCAACGCAGTATTGAAATCAAACTGAAAGGCGACATCAGGGCGCTTGGGCTGCGTGAGTGGCACGATTTGTTCATTTCGTTGTGGTTCAGGTACGTGGTGCCCCGCATACCTCCCGCCAAACCGGAGACCGCCGCTGCCGAATAACCATAACCCAAATCATAATTTTTTTAGCCGGCTGAATACTTTCAGCCTAACCAGCTACTTTCCCTTCCGTAACCTGATATGACAGCAGCATAAGGAGGGGGTAGGGAGACGTTTATATGCCGCCGGCACGCCACGGTCTCAGAGAGCCTTTTTTGGGCGAAAAGAGGGGGGAGGGCGTTTTTCCTCC
>JAJHRM010000342.1 GCA_020832965.1 Thermofilum sp.
GGCCCTGGAAAACGCCCTCCGCGCGGTAGAGAACGTGAGGAGGAAGCTACCCCAGCTGGAGGACATCCTCTTGAGAACGATCTCACTGTATGTCACACTCCGAGTGAGCAAAGAGGGGGCTGACGCCCTCAAAGTGCTCGGCATCAACAAGAGCGCTGTCTCCGTGGTTCGCAGCGTGCTCAGCGAGGAAAGAGTGGACTACGCCCTGCTGAGAAAGGCTGTGGGCGAGGAGATTGCCTCGAAGCTGCTACCCCTGGTGAAAGTTTTCAACTCTCTCCCCGCTGCCAGGCAGCTGATCCTCGAAGCAGAGCAAGTGGTAGAGAGGGGGAAAACGTACTACATTCTCTGCGGCGACAAAGCCTTCGCAGAGGAGCTCAAGGATGGTTTAAGAAAAACTCCCGGGATCAGGGTGGTCCTAGTAAAGGAGCACGATGACTTCTATGGAGTGCTATTAGAGGGTGATGCGAGGGTTTTGGAGGAGCTCACAAGATCCCTGAGAAAGAAGCACAGCATAGGAGTCCTCCCGCTGGGCCCTGAGGACACCATTGACACCCTGAGGAGGAAAGCGGCTGAGTGCATGGACTCGAGAAAGATCGGGATCATAGCCGGCGTGGTATACGCGCAGATGCTTAAGCTCAGAAACCGCGTGAGCAGGATAGTGAAGCAGCTGAAAGCGCCAGAGCTCGATGAGCTCTGGCAGCTGTACAGCAGCCTTAAGTCTCCCGGGCAGCCCACCGCTGACTGGCACACGCAGCTTAAGAACATCATAACGAGCTCTGAGGAGGCTATAAGTGATATTGAGAACTTAGATTCAGCACTCTCTCTATTACCAGAAGTACCTTTTGAAGAGCTTCCAGAGATTTTAAATCTAATTACGGTTAAGTTAAAGAGAGTGCTTCAAAACATGCGTTTCGTTCTCCAGTACTCTGAACTTATAGAGATTACGTTGAAAACGCGGGCCTTGCTTAGAGAGCTGAGAATACTGAGGGAGAGAAGAGCGACGGTTGTCGAGGGTTACATACCAGCCAGGGATAGGAAGAGGTTTGAGGAAGCCATAAGAGCGGTGCCACACATCATATACTTCAGGATAGCAGAGGTCCCACGCAGTGAGCTAGCTCCAACGTACATCAGGGCAAGAGGGCTAAGAAAATACCTCTATGGATTAACCGCGCTTCGCGGAATACCCTCCTACTGGGAGATAGACCCCACCCCGTTCTTCACAGCCCTCTTCGTGGTCATGTACGGGATGATGTTCGGCGACGTTGGGCAGGGACTAGTCCTAGCGCTCTTCGGTGCATGGCTTCTGAAGACTCGCTACAGGCTGCTCGGCATAAGCGAAGAGGGAGCGGCCTCCGTAGGCGCACTCGCCCTGTTGGCAGGCATCTCTGGAGCAATTTTCGGCGCGCTGTACGGCTTAGTAGTATTCCTTAAGCCCTTGGCCCACCCGATAATCAGTCCGATACACGATGTTTACGAGATTATTGCGATCGCGCTTTGCTTCGGTGTCATACAGCTTCTGCTAGCGATGACCCTGAACATAATAAACCTCGTCAGAGCAGGAGACGCCCTTGGAGCGGTCTTCAGCGGCATGGGAGGTATGGGGATCTTGTTCTACTCTTCAGGAGTAGTAATAGCCTATCACCTGGCTACTAGCGGCTTTAATTTAAGTGTGTTGGCAGAGTCACACTTGCAGCCTTTTGTTTATCTCTTGTCATTCTCTCTGCTGGCCGTGATGGGGTTCGGTTTTTACGAGTGGAAAGGCGCGGGGAACTTTGAGAAGATGATGCACGCTGTATCAGAGGTTCTGGAGATGCTGCTCGCCTTGCCTGCTAACTCCTTATCCTACATCAGGCTTGCCGCGTTCGCGATGGCCCACGAGGCATTCGGCATTCTTGCCGAGAACATGAGCCCAATGATAGGCGAGCTCGCAGGATACATTGCGGCGAACTTCCTAGTTTTCGCGATAGAAGCATTAGCGGTTGGGATTCAGGCAATGAGGCTGCTGTACTACGAGTTCTCGACGAAGTTCTTCAGAGGAGAAGGAGTTGAGTTCAAACCCCTTTTCGCGAGGTAAAAAGAGTTGTGAAGCCTAAGGAGAACCAAAATTTAAATACCCCCTGTTAGGGCAAACCGCTGTGATCGCGAGCAATAGTAAACAACGAAAGATAGCAATCGTTTTCGCAGTCGCAGGCATCATAACCCTGGCAATTGCCGGAAGCGTGCTGGCGCTGGCAGCTTCCAGGGTAGCCGCTTCCAGCTTAAACACCGCTCAGCAGGCAGAGGCTCAGCGCAAGCTGGAGCTGGCTGACGTAATAGCTATGCTTGCTGGAGCCATAGCGGTAGCGGCTTCGACTCTTGGAGCTAGCTACGCTTTAAGTTCAGTAGCCAAGGCGGGCTTCGCGGCGGCCGCAGAAAAACCTCAGCTAGCAGTTTGGCTGCTGATTACAGGGGGTCTTGCTGAGGGTATCGCAGTGTACGGCCTTCTGCTTGCGATCCTTATACTGGGCAAAATAGGCTAACTAAACAACAGTATTAAGTTTTGAAATCTGCTAGAGAAGAATTAAATTTTTGGTAATAACTTCTTCTGCGACCCCAAGCTCTTTGCCTATGAGAATCTTCTCGAGGTTCTGTGCTTCTATGAGTAGTAGGTGATTCAGCGCATAAATATAGACCATGTCTAGGGGGTGGCTGAGCACCTCCGCCCTAGTGCGCGCGGCTAGGACTCTAACACCCTTCTGAACAATCTCCGTGATCGCACCTTTAAGATCCTCTAGAAGCCTTAGATTTACCCTAAGCTGGGGGGCATAGCTCTTGAGGAGCAAGCTCAGCACTTCTTCTGGGAGAAGGTTCTTCCAAATAGCGTAGCTTACAGTGAGTTCGTTTGTAACTAATTCCATTAAAGAATTGACGACATCTTTTCTTGTTTTAAGACTATTTATAGTGTTTAGAAGGTAGTTGTAGTAGAGGATCCCGAGTAGGACTTCTCTCTCCGCGATGAGCCTAG
>JAJHRM010000005.1 GCA_020832965.1 Thermofilum sp.
TTTTTCAAGAAGATTTCGTATGGTATCAAGATCTACTATTGTTTTAGTCATTGGAAAGCCTGAAAAATCTTCCAGCCTAGCCTCATGCCAATGTATTAACAAAGGTACTATGGGATGGTGGGGAAACCTGAAACTAGGCGATGGTGTTACTCTTATTCCAGGTATTTCAAGAAGCCCAAAGTTCTTCTCCTCGTGATTCGGTGCTGAACTAACTATATTTTCAAACTCGGTAAACCCAATGAAAAATGGTTGTAAGAAAAACTTTACTATGGAAATTTCACCAAATTCAAGTTGTAATTTATTTTGTGTTAATAGAATACATTCTTCAGTAGGCGGTAATGTTATGGATTCTTTGAGCTCGGATAGTTTTCTATACAGCTCAGTCAATACACGATGAAAAGGAGTAAATGTATTTCTATCCTTTATTATTTTTTTGAGAACCTCTTCATATGAGGGAAAATATTTAACGTTAATGTACACGTTCATCAAGTCATCGTAAATTTCTATTTTTGCAGTCCCCCAATCTATGGAAACATATGATGGCTCAATACTTTCTCTGTTGCTTGAAAGCGAGAACTTTATAGTGAAGCTAACATTATGCTTTAAACATTTATCCTCCTTCCTCTTTGAGACCCTGAATAATATTCTGTAGCTAATCGGATTTTCCACTTGCCTCATGTAAAATAGATCTTCAGGGCTCCAGTAGTGGGGTATGTGAGGTGCGTAAGGTATCTTCAACAGTTCTGAGCGCGAAATCGCTTTGGAGAGGAAGTATATCGCTTCAAGGATATTCGTTTTTCCAGAGGCATTAGGTCCTACTAGCAGGTTTACACCAGGTTTAAGCTTAAGTGCTAAGCTCTTAATGCTCTTAAAGTTTTCAATTGTTATTTCTTCGGGAAATATCCTGTACGGTGTAGCTGCTCGCGGCACTGCCATAGCCTAACTCCAAGTCTAAAGCTGTAAGCGAGTAAAAAAATATAGCGCGTACTCCGGGCTGAAGAGGGATATGTTTACTTGAGACCCAACAGGTTGAGGGATGTCTACGCCATGGAGACGATGAATTTCTCGGTAATGGGGGTTTGCCGAGGAAATTAAGGCCCCCACCCTAATCATCCACGCTGTAGACGATATGGTGGTACCAATAAGTCAGGCGAGGAGGTTCTATGAGAAGCTAAAGGTAGAGAAAAAGTTCATAGAGATAGAGCACGGCGGCCACGTCTTCGAAAACTACAACGTTAGGCGTAGGATTGAGCGTGAAGTCCTGGACTGGGTAAAAAGGCACCTGTAAAAGAGACAATCGACAATCTGGTAAGTACCATGTGTTAAAAGTTTGCAAGGCATGGAACTTTTAAGTAAGTTTAAAGAGGTATGAGAACGGTCTCCGCCTCGTCTATTTCTGCTAGACTAGTGTCGGCGGTTACAATGGTTGCCCTTAGTCGTTTTGCCAGGGCGGCCAGATATGCGTCTGCAAGAGAAAGCTTGTTCCAGTATTTGTGCTTTAAACGGGCAGATTCTAGTGTAAGTTCCTCGTCCAGTGTTACAATTTTGACTGGACTATTACGGAGGACGGAGTGCCTTATGATAGCTGTTTCCCATCCAAGGACCCTAGCTGTGTTGTAGAGGAATTCGGCAACGTTAATTTCACACATGTAGAGCTGGTTTCTACCCCTGTATGCATCTTCTATGAAGCGTCCAACCTCTTTCCTGCCGGCAAAGTATAGTGAGACCGCGCTAGAGTCGAGCACGAATCTCGGAGTCACGTTCTCTCTTCCTCTCCTCCAATATAAGTCTAGTAACCTCGAGTGCCCTTTCGCCATCGACTCCGAAAAGGCTTCTGAGGTCCTGAGGTACAACTATGCGGATAGAGTCCCCTTCTACGTAAAGCTGAAGCTTTGAGCCAGGCGTTATGCCAAGCTTCTTCCTGACCTCTGCGGGTATGACGATCAATCCCTTCTTGTGAACCTTCACTGTGTATTTTTCAGCCACAAGTTAAAATGTTAAACATTTTCCTAAAAAGTTTAACGTTAAACAAATTTCACAGTTCTAAAGACTGTGGTTGCTATGGAATGTGGCCACGTGTCACATGCACTCCTAGAGCTTTCCTCAGTGACCAGAAACCTCATCACCATTCATACGGGGAGTTCAGTCATCATCGCTATAACCAAAGGTAAATATCAGAATTTAACTTTTACCCAGGGTGTTGATTCGGCTCAAAAATGTGTATAACATATTCAAAAATTCTTCAAAGGACAAAAACAGGTTAAAACAGAGGAATTTCATCGTCGAAAATATTAAGTAGATGAAAAATAAATAATATCATGTTATGCCCAATTAAAAAGAAGCATAGTAAAAGTGTACTTGCTAGGAATAATAACACTAGGAATTTATTTTCTCTAACTGGCTGGTTAAAACAAAAAATGAGCTAAATGAGCTAGGTGCACAAATACCAACTGCTTGGCTAATAGTAATACCAATTGCGAACTTGTACTGGCTTTATAAATATTCAGAGGGGTTTGCAAAAGTCACTAAAAAAGAAAATGCAATCTTGTGGTTCTTACTATTCTTATTTTGTAGACATCGTAATGCCAGCAATAGTCCAAAGCGAGCTCAACAGAATTGCAGAAGAAAGTTCACGTGTTAGCCCCCAATAAGGGTTGCCTAGAAACACCAATCATTATTTTTCATATTTTCCACTTTGAGTTATTTCTTTGTAATCTTTAATTAGTTCTTTGAAGATTTCTGCGTCTCTCTTGTTGAGAACGTGTATTTCTATTTTCGTGTTTGGTGCAAGCTTTCTGGCCTCGTGTAGCACGCTGAGTCTGTCGATGTTGTCCGGTATCTCGATGAGAATGTCTACATCGCTTGCGGCTATGTTTTCTCCCCGAAGGTAGGAGCCGAAGATGTATGCTTTGCTGCCATGTTTCTCTGCAAGGCTTTTGAGGTCTGAGAGATATTTTTCGAGGTTTTCTTCTAGGTCTTTTCTTGTCTTTTTTAGGTACTCGATATGCCTATACATTGAAAGACTCCCTCCACGAAGTTTTTCGCCTCTACGTATTCTTTCTCACCATAACTACGGACAAAGTACCTTGCCCCTGTGTACGCGTCTTCAAGTATGTCGAGGATGTACCATTTCTCATTGGAAAGCCTCGTGAGGCAACTGTTTCCGCTTAGCTCAACCAAGTCTTTTATCGAGTGCGTTCTAGGGAAGTCTCCCATGGTCTTCAGGAGGTATGCCTTTAATGCGAGCCGGACAGCCTGCTCGAGGTGGAAAAGCGCGATGTCGTATCTTCCTGCAGACGCGTCGTTGTCACTGATCCGGTAGAAGTGTTCTGCTCTCCCCGTCATCTCGTTGTAGAGCTTAATGCTCAGCGCGACCACCTGCCCCTGAAAAGATAATCCTTTGCTGTGTTAATAAATCCTTGTATTCTATGGGTCTATAGAGGGAGGCAATAAGAAATACTCATATCTTATTTGTTCTTTTCCAATAGTTTTCCTTTACATATACCCTCGAGGGAAAACTCCCCAGGAGCTTTTCCAGGGGCTGTGTCTCTGATCCCTCTGGCCTAGATTTGAGGAATTCTACAACGTCGTCCAGGACTTGGGGGTCGCCTGGGACGAATTTTTGCTTGACCGTGTAGTACCCGTCTTGCTCCGAGAAGTAAACCAGGAATAGGGGTCCAAGCAGTGAGAATACTCCTGCCTGGACCTGGACGTGTTTCCTTGGCTCTTTTTCTATGTCGAAGCTTTTGACCTCGTAGAACTGTCCAACAGCGTCTTCGAAGTCGGGCTGTGCGTAAAGTGCCCCTACGAAGTCCCCGCTCCTCATTATTATCACGTGGGTTTTGGGCCTAAGGTATCTTACGTAGGGGCTCTTGTACCACGCGGCCAGCATGCGCCACAGCTTCCTCGCCTGTTCCTTTAGCTCTTCGCTTGAAACTTTTACGCCCATGTTTTCTAGCTCGCTCTTGAGTACTGCCACTGCGCATCTCTGGGCTTTCCCAAGTAGCGACCTGGATGTATGCATCGAGTAGTAGTTGTACTGTGAGATGGCCCTGTCAAATGCTTTTCCAAATGCTAGCTTTAGGGGTGGATCGTTTTCTGGGGCCCGGCTCCTGACGTAGAGGTATGTTGGGGCAACGACAACGTCTATAGCCATGAGTCGTCCGTTCGGCTTTAGAAAATCATTCTTAATTTAAGTGTTGCTTTACGAGGCAACATCCCTAGTGGTAAGCATGTCTCCAATTATATCGGCTCCGATAAAGTAGATGACGCGCGAGATGGAGAGGCTCATAGTAGTCAAGAGGAGTAGCTGGCTGGGATGGCTGGATAGCGAGCAAAGAGCTATTGTTTTATTCTTAGGCGCTCTATGCCAAATATGAGGGAAGCTAGGATGGTGGCTATCAACACTGTTAGTCTGTCGGGATTTATTGTTTGAGACTGTAGGATAAGTATTGTTTCACCGATGGCAAAGCCGAGGAAGAAGAAAGAGTAAAGGGTGAATCTATGGATAACCCTGCTACCAATAACAATGTAGTCTCTCAGCTTTAGTCGCTGTGCAACTTTGTAGCCGTCTGTGGTCTTCTCAACGTAGCCCAGCTCTTCTAGACGCTTTAAATGGTAGTGAACAGTGCTTACAGGGAGACCTAGGTCTCTGGCTATTTCCCTTACGCCTGCATCTTCGTTAGACTCTAGGAGGTAGATGTATATTTTGAGAGCTATGCCTTCTAGTTCGCCCTTTACACTCATCTATTCATAAGACAACTGTTCCATTATATTAATCATTGGTTGTTCAAATGTTGAACGAAAGTGTCCAAGACATACAGTGATAAGCAACCTGCATAGATACTTCTTGATGCAAATGGAAAGAAAATATATGGCACTGGCTGTCTTGCTACTCGTTCTAGGCGTAGCCGCGCCCATAATACTAAATCTTTTCTGGTCGACAAGTCCAGCAAACCTCCAAAGCCCCAAAATTCAACCTAAGACTGCCACTATGCAGTCTCTCTTAGAGTTCTACCCGATCGGCGCGAACAGCTTCCAGTCTATCGAGGAGATTCTTAGATTTGTTGAGGAGAGAACCTCAAGCAAAGGCTACATGGGTCCCCCCTATTACCTGGTTAGGGGCGAGACACAAACAATACCTGCAACAACTGCGACTGCTACGCCCGAAGGAGCCCCTCAAAGCCCAAGTACGCCATCAAAAACAAATGTGCAGGTAGTAGGCGTTGATGAGCCAGACATTGTCAAGGCTGAGGACGGTATTCTTGCAGTGGCAAGCGGCTCAAAGGTAAACGTCGTAGGCATGCGGGAAAAGAGGGTGGTAAGCGTTATAGACCTAGCGGAAGGCAACATATATGGCATATATCTCCAAGGAGACAGGCTGGTCGTCATTTCTGTCTATTACACGGCCAGCCCGATAAGGATCCAGGGCTCAATGGGACCCGAAGTCCCCATATCAGCTGGCATATCCAACACGTCTATCTGCGTATACTCCCTTTCTACACCGGTCAAACCCGAGTTGCTTTACTCAACATACATTTATGGGATGCCTATGGGCTCCAGGCTTCTCAACAATACGATATATCTCGTCGCCACGCTTCCACTAGAAGTCAAGCTTCCAGTAATAGACGGGCAGCCCCTCCCACCAAGCTCCATAGCGAAAATAGACCCCTATGCCAATAGCTACATAGTCATAGTTGCAATGGACATAGACACAGGTAAGAGAACAGCATTCGCCTTTACCTCTAGCCCCTCAACATGGATGTATATGTGCAGGGAAAGGCTTTACCTCGCTGTTCAGAGAAACATTGGTGAAGATTCCTATCTTTACTTCCTAAACGCCTCTCTAAACTATCTACCCACTGAAGTAAAAGCCAACATATCAAGTCTCATAAGCAAGGGACAATACGTGCAGGCCCTAAGCGAGCTACAAAAGTATCTAGCAACTCTGAGCTACGAGAAGGCAGAGGAAATAGTGAAAAAAGTTATGCAGCAATTAAGGCCGATGACTGACAAGACGTACTTCTATGTCTTCAGCATAGACGGGTTGCGGGTAGCTAGCCTTGGAAGATTCGAAGTAGACGGCGGCGTGCTGGATCAGTTCTCGATGGAAGAAATGGGGGACAACTTCATTGTAGCTACAACAATATCTAGGTGGCAGGTTTATGCTCAGATGGGGCGAGTCGTCGGGATTGTTTACAGGCCATACAATACAACCATGAAAATAGAGATACAGACAGATGGCAAGACGACAATACAGATAGTCAAGTTCAACGAGACCCCTATCACCCCTGTACCATCTACACACCTCGTTGTATACCCCGTAAGGGTAGAGGAGCCGGAAAACAACTTGTACATTGTAGATGTCCAAGACCTTAGGATAAAAGGCTCGTTGACTGGTCTCGCAAAGGGAGAAAGAATCTACTCCGCAAGGCTAGTAGGCAAAACATTCTACCTCGTAACATACAGACGAGTGGACCCGCTCTTCGCGATAGACGTTTCGGACCCCTCTAAACCAAGAGTCCTCGGCTACGTCAAGGCTCCGGGCTTCAGCGAGTACATACACCCCATCGACGACAAGACACTTCTAGGAGTCGGGCTCGCAGACGACAGGAAGCTGAAAATCACACTATTCGACGTGAGTGACCCCACAAACATAAAGGAGACATCAACTGTAACACTCGACGCATGGTCCAACATCTTATCAGACCACCACGCGTTTACATTCGACCCGGCAACCAGGGAAGTATTCGTCCCGATACAGTCGTGGAAGGCAAACTCAGGCGGAATCCTAGTGCTGAAGATAAGTGGCGATAGCCTAGAATTTGTCAAGCTCCTAGAACACACCCGGGCCATCCGTACCGTTTACACACAGACAGAACTATACACGGTTTCCACAGGTCAGGTCAGGGCGTATAATAGACAAGGCTACACTTTAACGGCAAAAATCGACATGCTTAGTGGCTAGAAGTTTAGCGAGCGCATTCAAACCTCAACTATTTCGCGAACATTTTAGAATTTTCGTATTGCTCCATGCTAAACATTGCTAAATCTGCTTCTCCCTCATCTAATAATCTTTTAGCATTTCTGAGAAAAGCCTCTGCTCTTTTTCTCAATATATCTAATTCCTCATAACTATAACTCATATCTCTCCTGATGCATGGGGGAGTCCTATCTTTTTAAGGCTTCCAAGTAGTGCCTGGCCTTAGAGGCTTTTGAAGAAGCCAGCGTTAAAGGGATATTCCAAAGGCAACTGCTATTTCTCTTATTTTCTTGTATTAGCGCGCGAGTATGGGTTGACCCTGTACGATGTAAAGGAGCACTAGCAGCAAGAACACCATTGAATACCCCCACGTATTTCATAACCTTTGTTACCACTATATCGAAACGAGACGGAGTCTTAGCCAGTTTGAGTGGCTCAGCTGCTCTTCCATGGTACGTTCCGGCCCGGTAGCCTTTACCACGCCGTACGCCTAAGCGCGCGCTATGAACTGATGGTTAATAAAACTTTACGCAAAGCCTTGAGGAATGTATCAAGCATTTGTTTCTAGGCTTAACATGCAGGTCAGCATTGCTCCCCGCATAGCCATAGCGCTCCTAGATTATGGGAAAACGATATATGTCTGTCGATGTAGATGTTTGTGTGGCTGGGCAAGGGTCTTATTTGAGTGGTTGTAGTGAGGAGCTTGTCTGGGTTCCTAGTGCCGGTGTGGGTCTTGCAGGTGTCCTCCATCTTCCTGCCAGTGTTTCTAGGCCTGTGCTTTTTCTGCATGGGTTTACTGGGAATAAGGCTGAGAGTGGCAGGCTTTATACGGACATGGCTAGGTTTCTGTGCGGGTCTGGGTACGCTGCTTTGAGGTTTGATTTTCGCTGCCACGGGGATAGTCCTTTGCCCTTTGAGGAGTTCAGGATCTCGTTTGCCGTGGAGGATGCACGTAATGCTGCTAGTTTCTTGAAGAGTCATCCAAGCGTGGATGGGACCCGCTTCGGCGTTGTTGGGCTGAGTATGGGTGGGGGTGTCGCGGTTAGCCTTGCTGCTGGCCGTGACGATGTGGGTGCCCTTGTGCTCCTTTCACCTGCGCTGGACTGGCAGGAGCTTGCCCAGGGGGTTAGGGGCATGTTTAGGTTTGAGGGGGGCTACGTTTACTGGGGTCCTAACAGGTGGAGGGAGGCAAGCGCGATGGAGGCTATGGGCTTCTCTGTTATGGATCTGGCTGGGGAGGTGAGGGCTCCCACGCTGATTGTACATGCTGTTGACGACTTTATGGTGCCGATCAGCCAGGCTAAGCGGTTCTACGAGAAGCTGAGGGTCGAGAAGAAGTTTGTAGAGATTGAGCGTGGTGGACACGTGTTCGACGACTACGAAGTTAGGCGCAGGATCGAGGGGGAGGTCCTGGACTGGGTAAAAAAGCACCTCTAAAGTGGTGTTCAGTCATCTGTGATTTAGCCGGTGGGCGTGGAAGCGCGCTAGGGACTTCGAGGACGGTGTTGGCATGCGCTAACTTTCCTCAGTGACCAGAAACTTCTTCACCCATCGGACGGGGAGTTCAGTCATCATTGCGAGCTTTTCTCTACGTGGGGGATGTATCTATGTTTTTCGCCCACGGGACTTTATACCTATAATCGTTTCAAGATTCAATGTTCACGTTACAATTTTCTCGCTAGTAGAGTTTGCAGCCTCTATATACTATACGAGAAAAACCCCGCTCTCCACGAGTATATTCCAGGTCATGCGGAAAATATGCAACGTTATTGATGCCCTTGACGATGCACTCTACGAAAAAATCTCAATGCTGATGGGAGAGCTCACCCACTACTCTACCCCTGCAACATTCGAAGACTAGCCAACGTCGTCATAGCCCTGCAGAGGAAAATGGTGCTTGTAACTGGCGACCCAGAAAGATGCACAGGTCTAGAAAAATATGGTCCAATAATTGTAGACGTGGAGGAACTCGTCCAGTCCACATGAGAATTCTTGGAAAAAGAGATCAACCATAGATTCTTACAAACACTTTCTTCTTGGAGCCGAGAATAAGCTACTAAACCTCACACACTAGAAAACATCTACCGGAACTTCGTCGTGTCTCAGGGCTTTTAGACCCTTAATAGACCTGTAAGCTTTGTCAAGCGACACAATAACTCCATCAAAGAGCAAAGAAGTAGCTACATGTAAAGAGTCAAAGAATGAAAGATTATACTTCTCTCTAAGCTCTGAAGCCTTAATAAACACTTCAAGTGTTAAAGGGGCTTCTCTCAGATTCGGAAAGTTCCTGAAGTAAAGGAGATCCTCCCTGACATCAGCCTCGCTGTAGCCCTTCGACTTAAGGAGTAGTGAATACTCTAGATAAGCTGAAGTTGCCACCTTTACATTCTTGTACTTTCCTGCAGCTACGTATTCAAAGAATTTACTTACTAACTCGTGATGCTTGTCCTTCTTGTTCACGTATGCTATCAAAGAGTCTAGCTCAATGATCATTTTCCAATCTCCTGCATAATAAGTTCGTCGGCTTTTTCCTCTACGGATTCATAAGTAAGGGAGGAGTCATCATACTTTCCACGTAAAGCTTTTGCCGGGTTCTTAATTACCTCTATGATTACTTTATTATTCTCCACCTTCCATGCGAGAATATCCCCTACCTCTAACCCTAAAGCCTTCCTAATCCCCGCTGGGACACTTGTGAGATACTTCTTACTTACTTTGCTAAGTTCCATAATTAATGCTAAGAATGATATGAAGGCTAAGTATAAAAATTTTTCTTAACTCTTGGGCATCTTAGCGCGCGCGCTACCCCCCTCATAGGCAGGGTTACCTGGGAGACTGGTCACGAGGTTTAAGACCTCCTTTAGTGAAAAACCCTTATAATTTCCTTAGGAATCTTCTCCTTGTATAAAGGATAAGCAAAGAGTTCCCTGGGAGAGTGGCTAGCGTGCTCTTTTCCTCGGACAAGACTATAGTCCAAGGATTACGTGGATCCTGGCTTGCGATGACCTTTGCCCCCCGCTAGTTCTAGACTTCTACGTAGCACGAAGAGCTGGTATGGGAGACTCTCCGTGTTTATGGGGTACTCCCTACCTATACGGTCTAGCGAGAAGGCCAATTTCTCTGCAAATAGCTGGAGCTCCTGCCTTGTACCAGTAAACGCTGCCTGGGTTGGTGAGCTACATAGTTGCTAGTCGTAAGGAATCATTTCAAGTGCAAGTTTCTCGGCTGTCTCATCGGTAGCTTTTTCCGCATCTATCATAGAGAAGCCTGTCATTGGACCATTTACAACGAGCCGTGCCTGTGGGGATTTGAGGAGAGAGTCCTCGCTATTACTGTTCGGCCGGGCTCACTTCCCCAATAGTTGACTACGCCTAGTGGTGCCTTTTCCAGCATGATCTTGAGGTTTCTGCTTTCATGTGTAAGGTAGGCTACGAGAAGACCTCGTCTCACTAGCTAGTCCAAAAGCGCGCGCTAGACATATGATGAGAAAGTATTGTTGAAGCTTCAGCTCAATAGATATTTTTGGAGAGCTTCTATAGAAAAAACATTTATTAAAGTGGAAAAGTTTTGTTGTCTCATGCCTAGTGAAGAGAACGGGAAATATGCTATTTATGTTGAAAACTTGGTTAAAGTCTTCGCTGGGGGGCTAAAAGCCCTTGATGATGTTTCCCTCCAAGTAGATGAGGGCGAAATACATGCTGTCGTTGGACCCAACGGCGCTGGAAAGACTACCCTCATGAGAATCTTGACAACGCAGATTCCACCATCTTCTGGACGCGCTTATGTTCTCGGCTACGATGTAACAAAGGAGGGGGGCGCTGTTAGGAGGCTGATAAGTTATGTTCCGCAGGAGTTCTCAGTGTGGACGGACATTACTGGTTACGAGAACTTACTTTTTTATTCGAAGATATATGGGGTACCAAGCGAGAGGCGTCATAGGATGATATGTGAGGTGCTTGAATTGATGGGGCTGTCTGAGGCTGCTGGCAGACTGGTCAGGACTTACTCGGGGGGAATGATTAGGAGGCTTGAAATAGCTGCTGCCCTAATGGTTAAGCCGAGGGTTATCTTTTTAGATGAACCGACTATTGGGCTTGACCCTAGGGCTCGTGAAGTTGTTTGGGAGAAGCTGCTTGAGTATCAGCGCGAGTACAAAGTTACGGTTCTCTTCAATACGCATTACATGGACGAGGCTGAAAGGTATGCGGAAAAGGTTACTATTCTCAATAGGGGCAGGGTCATAGCTAGAGGTACGCCGGGAGAACTCGTGAAGCTGCTGGGCGGAGAAACCATAAAGGTATGGATAGATGGGGAATCAGGGAAGGCTTCACAGGTACTCTCAAACATTGATGAACTCAAGGTGTTGTCAGTTGCAAATAATCAGCTTGTCCTTTTAACACCTGACTCTTCTACAATGCTTCCGAGAATTGTCCAGACACTATCAAAGTCGGGTGTAAAAGTCAGGTCGACAACTGTGAGTAGACCTACACTTGAAGATGTCTTCATAAAGCTGACTGGTATGAGCATCGAGGAGGCGGAAAAGGCTAGCGGGATGCGTGATGTACGCGCAATGAGGAGAGCTATAAGGGCGGGCGGTTGACATGGGTTTGAGTTCGTATTTGGGGCAGGCTATTGCTTTCGTCGAGCTCGAGCTGAGGAGGCTAAGGCACGACCCCACTGAGGTCTTTACAAGGGCTGTTCAGCCAATCCTCTGGCTGGCGGTGTTTGGGACAATGATGGAGAGGTTGCGGAGCATCCCTACGGCTAACGTAGATTACTTGACATTTATTTCTCCGGGGGTCGTTCTTCAGTCCTCGAGCTTTATCGCTCTTGCTTACGGCATAATGCTTGTTTGGGAACGCGAATCCGGGATATTAAAGAAGCTTGTATCCTCACCGGTAGACAGATTTGTAATTGTTCTGGGGCGCTCCCTAGCAGGCGCTGTCAGGGCGGTTACGCAGTTATTCATAGTTCTCCCGGTAGCCCTGCTCTGTGGAGCTCAATTAAAACTGGATCCCCCAAGCCTTACAATAGCTACACTTGCACTGCTTATTGGTTCTGTGGGCTTCACCTCTCTTTCAATAATCCTTGCAGTCTTCATGAAGACCAGGGAGAGGTTCATGGGGATACTCCAGGCAATAGTTATGCCTCTTTTCTTCACTAGCAACGCTCTGTACCCCGTGGACATAATGCCAGCGCCATTGAGAACCTTCGCTGTAGTAAATCCCATGACATATATTATCTCGAGCCTCCGTGATACGTTAATCTATGGAGACATAATTTCAGCGATTAACGGTTTACTTGTTACACTCCTGTTTTCATCAATAGTACTTGCCCTGGCAACCATGTATCTACAAAAAATTGTTGAATAAGGGCTTTTCTCTAGGTGATACTTCCTTTTAAACAAGAAGATCCAACTACACGATGCATACGGCAAATCTAAATGCTACAAGCATTATAGCCTCTTAGCATAATTAGGTTAAGGAGTTGGCTTTGAGGTTCTTGCTGAGACATTGCTATTTTTGCTTTTCTCCTTTTAAAGCAAAAGCATAACAATGCTGTGTAAAGGGTTATTTCGCGCACAACCTCACTTGTTAACTCCTGGGCGGAGGGAATATTATTTGAGATTTATTGGAGGTGACTATGTCAAGGCTAGTTTTTTAGACCCTTGCCTGTACCTTTCGAGGACCCTCTTGGCTATTTCTGGGTTTTTCCTGTAGAATTCGCGGACGCTTTTTATCTGCGAATCTATTAGTTTTCTTTGTTGTTCGCTCCATTCTTCGTCTCTGCGCGTCTTGACGTATCTTGCCCAGTAAATGATGAACTCTCTTCTATCCACTTTTCACCGCCTTTCTGTATTCTTCTAGCTTTCTCTCATTAAGCTTTTCTTTGAAAACCTCTCTTAGGTGGAGAGCATCTTCCAATTCCTTCTCAGATTTTAATACCTCTTCCTTATAGACGATCTGCATCTCTATAGGTGGGATGAATATGTGCTGCCCGCTGGGAAACATGACTCTTATTCTATCACTTATTGTTAAAAAGTCAACCATTTTCTTACAAGTCTTGAGCACTATGCTCGGTATTATGTCGCCTTTCCTTGCAAACCTCAGGCTAGTCCCCCGAGAACTCTGAACGCATCCTCCGAATTCTCGGCATTAAGACACCAGAAGGACTTGTGTATTTCCCGCCAAAATTTTTCAAAGTTCTCCTGATCCATGTCCTTGACTAGTATGTCTATGTCTTCCGTGGCCCTAGCTCTTCCAAAGAGTATAGCAACGTAGCCGGATACGACCACGTATTCAGAGTATTTACCGAGCACCTTGACAAATTTCAGCAGCAGCTTGCCGAGCTCGTTGAGCTTCTTTGACAGCAGGAGTGTTTTCTCGTCTATCCACTCCATAGTAGCGCGTACTAGTGCGCGCTAAATAAATATGCGTGTTTGCTTTTCTTAGGTAGTGGTGAGTCGTGGCATCAAGCACCAAAGAGCTCGCCGAGCTCAAGACGTACCTCGAGAAGAGGCTAGAGGAGCTGAGACGGGAAGAGAACTCGCTCAAGTCTAACTTAGAGAGGATGCTTGAGCACATAAGACAAGAGGAAGTAATGCTTGAAAGGATGCTTAGGCTCGTTAACGAGGCTCTAAGAGGGCGCAATCCTGAGGAAAATCGTCACCGGGAGCGCTGACCTCCTCCCCGCCCTGAAGCATCGCGCAGTGGTGGGATATAGCTATCAAGTTGCTGACGCCAATATCAATACCTGCTACTAGACCTCCTCTAACTGCCTTCTCCCTCGAAGGATATGTACGCATACCACTTCTCTCTAACTTCGAGGGAAATGTTTGCTTGCTACCTTAAGACATTAAACCTTCTGGGAAATGTTTGCTACGAGATGTGAGCGAATGCTTGTTTTTGGAGAGTGTTTCTCACTTCTTGCGTGAGTGTTTGTAGGTATTTTTCTTTTATTTCCTTTGGAGTGTTGTTTCTCAGGATGTTTTCTATTGTTTGTATCGTCTTGCCTATGTCTTGGTGGATTTTAGCCGTGCCTATGAGTGCTTTGTTTACGTAGATTTCTATTCTCCTCTTCTTGGCTCTAAGCTCTATTTGCCAGTCGTCTAGGGCGGTCTGCAGCAGTATACGTGTGGGGGGCTTTGGGAGACCTGTTGAGAAGGCTTCTCCAACGATCTTTACTGCCGCTATGGTTGATGCTAGCTTGAGCCAGTTGTCTGTGAAGGCGTCGCCCGTCCTCAGTTTGACTTCTCGGTTTTCCCTCAGCTGTGCGTATATTCTCTGCCTCAGCCCGCTTACGCCCAGGCTTAGTGCCTGGCTTGCCGGAATCCTATCTACTACGACTATCTCGTGTGTTGACTCCACTCTTACTTCGAACTCGGGTTTAGGCTTTAGGTGCATGTGTGCTACCTTCCATCGGGATGTGGCGGGGTCTAGGAGGCTTTTCAGAGGATCTATTGGGCTTATTCTCATTGCATACCCCCTTACGTAGCCAGGCTCTTTACCGGTGTGCATGAACTGTTCCACTAATACGAGCGCTATTAGCCTCGAGAGGTTCGGGAGATGCTTGCGCAGGCGCTTCTCCAAGAGTAGGTAGGCCTTGAGCCACTCTGGGGGGAGGGATGATAGCTTTAGGTCCACTTCCTGCCTGGACATGACGAAGCCGTACCACCACGACGGAGAGTCTTCGGCCACCCTTTCGAGCTCCTCCAAGCTGAGCCGGAGCGCCCTGTTTGCTGCCTGCTCGCTTGCGCATAGGGTGTTTACGGCTATGCTCCACACCAGCTCGTCTTTGGGGAGTGACCTCTCATCTCCGAGAGCTGCGGCAATGCGCCTCTTTAGAGCTTCCTTCTCAGCCCTCGTCTTCACGTGTCCACTACTTACCAGTTCTGCGAGCTTGAAGGCGACTACTATGGCGCGGTAGATCCTCGCGTGGCGTGAAAGCTTAGCGTTGAGGGCTAGCTCGTTCAGTACTGCAGCGAGAGACTCCTCGCTTAAACGCCCCAGCAACCACAGGGCAAAGAGGTATTTGAGGAGGAGACCGTATTCGTCTTCGCTTAGCGAGGATGCGAATTCCGCGAGCTGCTTGAGATCTCCTACTCTCACCGCCTGCTCGACCCTCTCCTCGAACACTCTCTCCCTTTGAAACAAGTCGCCCATTGCCCCTACTTCTTCCTGCAGGCCCAACCCGTGCACTGCAACAGCGTACACCATCACCTCGTCGAAGAGCATTCTTCTGGGAGCCATTGTCCCTAGTAAGGGCTCTATCCCGGCCTCAATGTAGGACTGCCTCAGGAAGTCTCTGAGCTCCTTTCGGGTGGAAATTTCACCTACAAGTATTTTTCCCAAGGCTTCGACGGCTATGTTCAATCTTTTCCTTAGGGCTTCCCGTGTGTGCTCCAAGCTACCGCCCTCAGGTTCCGGCGTGGAAGCTTAGGGGTGTACATCTTAAGGGGCGTCCTTGGAATTTATTTCTATCGCTGCATATATAGGCTGAAATTTACTTGTAAATGCTAGGTGCGGCTAGAGCCTTGTCCGCAGCGCGCGCACCCTCATAGCGCCCGTCATTTCTTGGTCGGGGTGCCCCTCACCGCGCCCTAACTGTTGCTCTGGGGGCTTGGGGGTGTCATGGGGTCCGCCCGTCGCCGGGCTTCATCCCCTCCTCGGTCCCGCGCGCGGGAGCGCCCTGGGGAGCGCCTGGTGGCTGTCCCCGGGGAACGCGCGGAGTAATTACCGCCACCCCTTTATAATGTTAACTCTTCGCGCGCACCTCTAGTAGCGAACCACGCAATATTCATCAAAGAAAAAATCATTTTAACGCGCGCGTCAGCAGGAGGATTAGAATGGCCGAGGCCAGGAGCGTGGCTACCCAGGCGTAAATGTACTTTGACAGATAATTCCTAGCCGGGGGTTGCGGCTGGAGTAGTGCTGGCTGAGGGGGTCCTCTCTCCTCCTGCCTGAGGATAACTGGAAGCGAGGGTCTCTCGGTCTGCGCCAGGTTCGGGAATATCCTGCGGAGTACTTCCACCACGTCCTGCCTCGTTCCATGTAGGTCGCCGCTGGTCACAGCGCCTACTGGTACGTTTAGCTGTTGAAGCTTTTCTTTAAGGACTTCGGCCACGAAGTCCCTGACTTGCTGCTCCTCCCCTGGGAAAGCCTTGTACGCCTCGTCCAGGGCTATCCTAGCTACCCAAGCTGTTCTAGTAACTATTCTTGACGGCTCGTACGCGATTAGTTGTTCCCCGTACTTGCTTAGCCAGTCCTCGAGGTCGCAGAGTTCTGAGGCAATTTTGGGATTCCTAAGTAGCTCGCCGTACCTGTCATTAGGCATGGGTTTGGAATTGTCCGGGTAGAATAAAAAGCTTGTGAGTGCCAGCTTCTAGCATTCAAGGCTAAGGGGTACGAAGCTCCTAGAGGTTGCCGTGGAGGGGTGTTCAGGGAGCTCGCAGATCAAGGGATGCCTTTCACCTAACATTTAGTTTTTGCCTACTCTTCGAGTCCCCACTTCAGAACCCCTCTCAGGGCAATGGTTGAAAGTGCTAGCCAGAAGGCTGTGAGAGCAAGCGCGGTCGATGGCTGGAGGCACGTTTCAGCAGTCCCAGTAGCCCACCTTGCAAGCTCGGCAAGCGGGACCGTTGGGAAGATGAGGGCGAGGGGCCTGAGGGGCTGCGGTAGTACGGTCATTGGGTAGAAGACGGGTGGTAGGGTGGCTGTGAGTGTGTAGAGGGGGTTGGTTACGGCGGAAATATTCATGGGGTTCTTGATCCTCAAAACTATTGTCAGGGAGGAGAAGCTTCCTAGAAGGAGAGCGAGGAGCACTACAAGTGTGAGCGCTGGAAGAGCCTCGTATTTGACACCCAGGAGTAGTGCTATGACGGCTGGTGAGAGCACCTCAACGATGAAGAATGGTAGTTGCCCTAGAACCACGCCTAGATAGTACTCTGTAAGGCTCAGTGGGGACGCAACGTAAAACTCGTACTGCTTTTCCACCTTCTGCCATCCTATCATCTGCCCTACGATGTTAAGACCTATGCCCCAGGAGCCGGCGACCATGGACGCCACGATTGCATGCTTTAAGCCTGCCACTCCTCCCCATGCAAACAGCAGTACGGAGAACCCGAATAGGCCCACCAGCGACTGCGCGAGCCAAGTCCACTGCCTCCTCCACTGTAGGAACTGCCAGTAAGCTACCCCAATGATTCTCCAGAGAGCACTCACGCTACGCCACCTCCCAGCAGGAGTATGAATGCATCCTCCAACCCGACGGAGCTAGCTGAGAGCAGAAGGGAGGGGTCCTCGAGGCTCCCAACGAAGCTGTCGAACTCCTGCCTGCTGCGGAAGTACACAATGAGCCTGTCGCCCAGATCCACAGCGTGGTCCAGCTTCAGCGCTGGGGACTTGCGCACTACAGCCCTGTGGGTGAAGGGCACCTTGGATACTAGGTCCCTCGGAGAGCCCTCGTAGAGTGCAAGACCCTTGTCCACGACTACGACTTTGTCTGCGATGGCTTCAGCCTCGCCCATGTCATGCGTAGTCATCAGGATGCACGTGCCCCCGCGAACGCGCTCCCTGAGCGCCCTCCAGACCTCCCTCCTAGCCTCGACATCTATGCCGCTGGTCGGCTCGTCTAGGAAGAGTGCTTCAGCCTCTGAGGCAAGGGCAGTTGCCACAATCACCCTCCTAATCTGGCCCCCGCTAAGCTGTCTCATCGTCCTGTTCACTTGGGCGAGCCCCACAAGGTCCAGCCACTCCCGCGCCCTCCTCTTCGCCTCGCTGTAGGAGAAGCCGCGGCTCATAAGGGTGGACACAGCGTACTCTATGGGAGTGAGGTCGATAAAGGGTGCGTAGTCCTGGGGCACGTAGAAGATGCGCCTCCTAACCTCCCGGTAGTCCATCGTGACATCGAAACCCAGCACCTCAGCTTTGCCTGAGTCGGGCTTCAGGTTGGTGGTGAGAATCCTAATCGAGGTGGTCTTGCCTGCCCCGTTTGGTCCCGCAACAACCACTAGTTTACCCTTCTCAGCGGTGAAGCTCAAGCCTCTAAGCGCCTTCACATCCTTAAACTTCTTCACAAGCTTATCGGCCACCACGACCGCCATACCCTGCACCAGCAGAAATAATCATAATAGGGCTGATATATAAACTTTTCTTGCTACATGAAACATCTATTGAATCTATGCCACACGTAGGAAAGAGTAGCGCGCGCTCTCCACGGCTCTCCAGGTATCCCCCACTTTACAACTACGCTGGCATCGACTACGGCTCTAAGTCCCTCTGGCGATCCTCCCTTATCCATTTAACTATCTCCTCTGTAGGTATCTCTTTGACTCTCTTCTGAATTTCTTCTAGAATTTGAGAGGCCCTCTTTGCTAACTCTTCTTTAACTTTGGCCTCTATAACACTCCTAAGATATTCACTCCAGTTGACGTCTACTTCTTTCATGCGTTTCTTAAGCTCTACGGGAACTTTGATTGATACATTCACAAGCCTACTCAAAGAGCTCACCTAAAAGTAATCTTATTCCAGGATACATTAAAGTTTTCCTAAAAGAGAATACATGGATATTTTCTCAACGGTTCGCTTCAAATACATGACTATGCTCACATCAATCTGAGACATAAGAATCATGGCATCAACAAAGATACGAAAACCCACGTGCGTCGTATGAGGTTACTTTAGCTAGGAAAATTAAACTTTCCCAATGTTCTGAGTCAACTATGAATAGGTTCAATATATCAAGCCCCAGGAAACGAGTACAGCCCTGCTAAAGATATCTACAAATATTGATCCTTGTCGCATTTTTGCCCTGTTAACTCATCGAATTTCGTGTACGCCAGTAGGAGAAGGAACCCCACTATTAGTCTTCTGAGCATGCGCCATCGCATACTCCGAGAACGAAGGTGAGGCACCACAAGCAACATGGCGAGATTTTTCTAGCATCTTTCTCCCCCTTCATTCCTTAATGGGCTTTCAAGATATCTTGTTAACCCATGAAAGCTAATAGATGGGTTCACCACGTAACGTTTACGCGCGCGTCAGAATTTTTAGTCTAATTATAGCATTATCAGACAACCGTACACGACCGCACCGATCTCGCTACTCATAGGATAATCATATATCTAGGTGTCCTTAAGACTTTTCTGCAATGAAGCGGTTGAAGGTGTACGCTACCTAGGCGCGTGTCTATATAGTGCCCTTGGTCAGTTTTAAGCCTGCCGCTTGAAGATTGTTATGCATTGCGGAGGCACGTATTTTGCTAGGCGGATTTTCGGCGTGGCTATGAGTACGTGGTATCCGTGTTTTCTTAGGCAGTCAGCGTCTATCATCAGGATTACTATTTTGGCACCGTGCCTTGCGGCGACCTCGTACGCGTCGTTTGGGTCTGTGGTGAGGTGGACGTAGGCTCTACTCATTGGTTTTATGCCTTGGGACATGATGCTTTCCAGGCTCTCTGCGGTTGTCCCGTGGTAGAGGATTTTCGTGGCGCCGTCTGCTTCGTACTTTATTTGTACTTTGAGCTCCCTGTTGTGCCCGTACCTTGTCCTTATCCTGTCTTCCTCTACTTGGAACCTGCCCTTGGGGTCTAGTGCTGCGACTGCAAGGATGTGTTCTCTTGCTACCCACGAGTAGCTACCTCGGCGCCACCTGCTTCTTATGGCGTTAACCAGCTCGTCTATGTTTACCCACCCCTCCTTGTCCATTTTGAGCTTAACAATGCCCGGGTTGTGCCTTAGCAGGTAGCTCATTAGTCGGCTCAGTTTTTCCCTAGAGCTGCTGCTCAGGAGCGGCTTAGCTCTCGCCCCGCAGTGGGTTGGTTCCTCGGTTATCTCCCCGCAGATGAGGCACTTGTATATTCCCTTCATACCGGTTGCGCTCAGGGGACGCTTGGCTAAGTATCTGCAACGTTACTTATATGATTTTGCTGAGCGCCGATCCGCCCCTCCCGCACCCACGCAGTTGGCCAAAGTTTTTAGTGTATAGTTTCCTTTCTCTAGCCATGGACGGCAACTTGAGAGGCATTGTGAGCATCACTCCCGAGCTTCACTTGACGAGGGCTACACTTTTGCAAGAGGCTTAGGCGTCTTTTTGGGGGAACAAGTTCTACGCTGCTGGGAGGCCTGGGCTGGACTACTTCGTTGCAACTCTCCTCTCTAGGGGTGCTATGCTGACTACTCCTGGGACGAGCGCGGAAACTCGGTACCTGCACTGCAGAAGCAGCCTGAGAGCCTCTTAACGTCGCTAAGCAGGGTTTGAGAGCTCGAGGTAGCGCCGGGCGTGCATGGGAGTTTGGGTACAGGTTCAGGACTGCTAGGGCCGTTTTTCCTGGAGCCTGAGGCACCAGGCTAGTCGAATAGCGTGGATCTGGTGTGTGCGTGGAATATTTATAGGTTTACAGCGTTATGGCTGCTGTGAGTGTTTGGAGGCTTGCCCTAAAGTTCGTTGAGAGGGATATCTTGTTCAAGAAGCTCATAGCCGCTTTGACTGTGCTCGCTATTGCTAGTGGCGTTGCCACCTTCGTGAGTCTGAGGATACTGAGCGTGGGTAGCAGGACTGCTGCAATGAATATTGTCCAGCGGGTCCTCCCCGGGGAAGTTGTCATCTACGGGCAGGGGCTCTACGACGTGTCTGAGGACGTTTTATCCGACATTAGGCGTCTCCCAGGCGTGAAGGACGTTACTCCAGCTATACTCGTCACGGGCTATGTGGGGCGTGACGCTGTGTTTCTGCTTGGTGTCCGCCCGGAGGACATCAGCCACGTTGCCTCCAAGTTTGAGGAGGGGCAGAGCTTCACTAGCTTAAGTGGCCCCTACGCGGTGGCTGACTTGGGTCTGGCTAAGAGGCTTGGCTTGAAGGTTGGTGACAAGGTTGTTGTTAAGCCTCCCTTCGGCTCCTCCTTCAAGCAGTACGAAGTTGTAGGTATAGCTGAGGTGACTATGAAGATCGAGGAGATAGGCGCTGCTGGAGGGTACCTCATTCTCCCCCTTCGGGAAGCCCAGAGCCTCCTGGGGAGGCCTGGCTACGTGAGCATGGCTGTCGTGAAGGTTGAGGACGGGGTTGACCCGAACGAGGTTAAGAGCCTCATATCCGTCGTTTTCCCTGGCTCGAGGGTTATGCTCAGGGAGGAGGTTATAGGCATAGTCTTCAAGATCATGTCCCTGATTGAGGGGCTCCTCCTCTCCACGACGATGGTTGGCCTCGCGGTGGCCGTCTTCGGCACTACTAGTACGATCACTTCCACAGTCAGGGAGCACCAGAGGGAGATAGCCATCATGCGTGCTGGCGGCTCTTCCAGGAGAGACATAGCCCTGATATTCATGCTTGAGGCGCTCGTTTACGGGGTTTCCGGGGGGCTTCTCGGAATCTTTTTCGGCATACTTGGTGCCCAGGTGGGGATAGGGATTGTTTCTTCTTACGGCTTCCTGAATCCTCCCCTGATCCTCGAGCCGCAGACTTTGCTCCTGAGCTTCGCCTTGGCATCGGTGCTCAGCGTGCTGTCCTCCATTTACCCAGTGTGGAGAGCTACCTCAATTAAGCCTGTGGAGGTGCTGAAGAGTGAGTGAGGAAGCTCTTGTCCTAAGGGATGTCTGGAAAATTTACAGGACTCAGACTGAGGAGATACCTGTACTCAGGGGTGTGAGTCTTAAGGTTATGCAGGGCGAGCTTGCAGTGATTATGGGTCCCTCGGGGAGCGGCAAGAGCACACTGCTCTCCATTGCTGGTGGGCTCGAGAGCCCCTCCAGGGGTAGCGTTATTGTCGGAGGCGTAGATATAACTTGCCTGAGCGAGGACGAGTTGACTAAAATTAGAGCGAGGAAGATCGGCTTTGTATTCCAGTCATACAACCTTATCCGCAACTTGACTGCTCTCGAAAATGTGATGATGCCCCTCGTGTTCGCGGGGATCTATTCTTGGAGGCAGGCTCGGGAGATAGCGCGGAAAATGCTTGAAATCGTCGGCTTGAGGGGGCACGAGGAGAAGTTCCCTGGGCAGCTGAGCGGCGGACAGCAACAGAGAGTGGCCATTGCGAGAGCCCTAGCACCCAGCCCCGACATAATCCTGATGGACGAGCCTACGGGAAGCCTAGACGTTGACGCGGCGTCGAGAGTTTTATCCCTCGTGAAGTGGCTCAACGAGGCCTTTGGTCAAACGATAGTCGTGGTTACGCATAACCCCGAAATCGCGGAGCTGGCGACACGCACCTTCTACATTAGGGGTGGGCAGGTATTCGAGCAGCCGCCTACAAGCACTCTGGCGGAGAAGATAAGGGAGGTCAAGGCTTCTACGAGTAGGGGCGAGCTGGAAAAAGTGCAGCTTGAGTTGCTGAGGATAAAGCTGGATGCCCTAGAGTCTGCCGCAAGGCAGGGGAAAATAGCCCCCGATGTTCTGGACGCGGAGTTAAAGTCGCTTGAGGCGAGAATATCCAGGCTCGAAAAATTTGTTGAAAGATAGCTTTAGCGGGCTTCTGCCTTCCAAAAGCGAGCGCGCGCGCCTTCCAAAACGATGCTATTCGACTATCGACGAATTTCAAAGTTAGTTAAATCGATATCTTTAAATATATGATATACATATAGATTTCACGATGAATGTGAAGTTGCGGGGGCTTGCGTCATACTTCCTCCTCTTGTTGGTCGTCATGCCCGCTTTGGGTCAGCCGGTCATCGGAGTAAAGAAGATGATCGTTAGGGAGATGGATGTCTTGCCCGGATACACGTACAACACTACCGCCACAGTTACCCTGGTCTTTGACGGCGAGGGGGTAGTGAGCTTCACAGACTATGTTGCCTATGCTTCCCAGGGGGATGTAGTCTCTACGGAGAGAGCTTACAGCTCTGTTCTTGTGGGGGGCTTTAGGGCTACGTCCTGGCGTAACTTGAATGTTTCGAAGGGGTACACGTTGAAGTACAGCGTGCCGGCTGAGAACCTGTTTAACATCTCCATTTCTCTCGAGGCTGACGGGAAGAGCATAGCGCTTAACTGCTCTAGTGGTTACTGCGTTGGGGTAGCGCTGAGGGCGAGACTAATTAACTATTCCATTGCTGTTGCGCCGCTGAACCCCGCCTTTAGCAAGTTGCAGTTACCCGTCTCTGTGAGCTGGAGCGTTGACCCGACTTACCTCTATCCCGTCTCTTTCTCGGAGTCTCCGCAGAGCATGCGGGAGTCCGGTAGCGAGGTTAGCTTTCAGTGGAGCTCTGTGATGAATGGTTCCTACTCTTTAAGCGTGGTATTCGAGGTGAGGGGTGAGAACCCCTGGGGAGAAGTTTTTATCCCGCAGCCCATCATAATGATTACGCTGGACCCTAGGGTTCAATCGATGCTCATGTCCAAGTACAGGGAATACGCGGAGAGATTCCTGGGAAGCACTCTGGGGAATCTAACGGAGTTCGAGGAGAACGCTACCCGGCTGAGAGACCTCCTCTACAACCTGAGCAGGGGGTTTAGGGAGCAAGCTAAGCTTCTGAGCGATGCGGCTTCGCAAGCCGAGGAGGCTGCCGGCTTAATGCTAACGGCATCTTCCCAGCTTGAGCAGCTTTCGTGGGTGGCTGAGAGCTTGAGGGGCGAGATCGGAAGCGAGCTGAGCAAAGCCTCAAAACTGCTTGAGGAGGCGCGAGGCATCCTGGAAGGTTCCTCGATGAGCGTTTCCTTAACTGAGGCACAGCTAGAGAGGGTTTTTGAATCACTCAACTTGACTTACAGTAATGTCTCTTTCTCGAGCATTAGGGAGCTTATCGAGCGCTCTAAGTCCAGGCTTGAGGAGGCCAGGTCGATGCTCGAGAAGTATAGGTCAACCCTTCAATACCTTGATAGGGTTGGGGATCA
Source organism: Thermofilum sp. (assembly GCA_020832965.1). Next base: position 23,803 of record JAJHRM010000005.1, read on the forward strand.
AGCCTCAGCCGCTGCGGGTAACATGGCCGCTGCCGCGCGCAAATTGATGCTGATGGCCAGCATGCTCCGCGAGGCATCCTCTAACTTGAGCACGTTGTCTGACGGGCTTGAGAGGGCTGCTGAGCTCATGGACACGCTGATAGGAAGGGTGGAGAGGGTGAAAACAGCCGAGTACTTCCCCGAGGGGTTTAGGGAATTCAACCAGACGTTTTACAGGCAAATAGTTGAGAGCAACTCTCCCGAGGCTACGATTAGAACGGACTTCATGGGTGAAGCCTACTACTTCTCTCTGCCAGCCATAAAGATTAAGAGGAGCGAGCCAAACGTCTCTGGCCTAACCATAGACTCTACCCCGAAGAAGATTTCCTCCCTGTGGCCCGTACCAGTGGCAGCGGTCATCCTTGGAGCTGTCCTCTTCATTGGTAGGAGAGGCAACCGCTACGGCAACTTGGACGAGGAGAAGGTAGCGAGGCTAAACGCCCTAAGAGAGAGAATTTCGAGGATAATGGGTGAGACGGGTGCCTAGTCCAAGGCAGAAGGATGTTTTGATAAGGGGGGTTGACTGTGATGCTTACGAGGAGTTCACGAGCCTTGCAAGGAGCATGGGGGTGAGCGTCGGCTACCTAGTGTCCCAGGCGATAAAGGTTTTCCTGGCATTGTGTGATGTCGGCCCCCAGTTTGTGGGGTTTAAGAGCGATGTTCCCGGCATTCTCAGGAGAATAATTGCCCTGAACAGGTCTAAGAGGCCTGTCTTCATCAGGCACGTGGGCAGGCTTGAGCTGTCTCGGGAAGACTTGGAGAAAGCCGAGGGTCCGCTGTTCATAGTGGGGGTGGACGAGCTGATCTTCGACCCCTCTATTGACACGAGGATCTTTGAGGAAAAGGTTCTGCGCATAGTTGACTGCGGTAGGGTGGTTATTCACAGGGGCCTGGATAAGCTCGCTGTCCTGGCGAAGACGCTCTTCATAAGGGAAGTTGTAGAGATTATCTAGGCTGGGGCCTCGCCCCCAGAATAATCTCTGAATTTAAGAGCTTCTCTCGGTTTTATAAGATCCCTTATGCCATGATCACTGACGGGGGGATGGCAAAGTGATTAGGGTTGAAGGGTTGCGTGCAGTGCTAGGGGGGTGGCGAGATCCTGCACGGTGTTAGCGCAGACTTCACAGGTAAGCACTAGCGCGTACTGATAGTAGTCGCTGTGAACTACGCCCCAGTTATTCAGAGAACTTCGTTCTCCTGGTCCTCTACCTCGTTCTCTGCGGAATCCTCTTGTACTGGTTTAACCGGTGCATTGCATTAGCTATGCTTGCCCTTGGGAAGCCAAGGCTTCCCCTCTTGAACATGGTTCCACTCATCCTGGCCTTTTTGAACTATGCAACTCTATGGGTTGACCTCGAGAACAAGGTCTACGCGCTACCGCTCGCACCACTGCTAAGCCTAATAGTGAGCGCAGCTACGGGCATTGAGCCGGCTACGGGCGGCTGGCTGAATGATAACTGGCTCTGGATGGCTCTTGCCCGGGGAGTGGCGCCGAAGCCGCCATGCCTGCTCGACGCAAAGCTAGCGCTACTGTCTACCACCGTCTGGGCATCAGTGTTTTTTGTCGCGTCTCTTGTCCTGGTGCGCAGGGCGCGGGGGGTGCCCGTAGAAGAGCTGTCAGCATCGTAAGGGAGCAGAGTGTACGCGGTGCGCGGCTAACCGGGAGAACAAAAACCAGGCTCTTTACTTTTGCACGGCTCTTTTAATAATCGCTGGATCGTCTGTTGTGATGAAGTCTGCACCATTTTCTGCGGCGTTGAGCGCTTCCTCCTGAGTATTTACATTCCACACGTTGACTAGTAGTCCTCTTTTGTGGGCTAACTCCGAGAATTGCTCCTGGAATAGGAGGCTGTGTATGCTGATTATGTCTGCTACTTTCCCGGCAGAGATTATCGCGTGCGGTGTTGGGTTTGGTAGGTCTGCCAGCGTTGGTATGCCGGGGAGGAGCCTTTTAACGTTTAGCAGTATTCCCCAGTTGCCTGAGAGAATGACCGTCCTGTCCTCTAGTCCCCACTGCAGGACTCTTCCGAGGACTTCTTCCTCTATTCCCGGCATCTTTATCTCTATGAAGGCTCCAGCATTGGAGGAGGCGATTACGTCTAGGTATTCTTCTAGCAGTGGAACCTGTACTCCTCTGTATTTCTCCGAGAACCACGAGCCCGCATCAAGGCTTCTAACGTAGTCAATCGTTTTTTCAAATACATAGCCCTCTCCATTTGTTGTCCTGTTTAGGGTTGGGTCGTGCATGCATACTATCATGCCGTCACGCGTCCTGTAAACGTCTGTCTCGACAAAGTCTGCCCCATCCTTTATTGCTTGCTCGAATGCTGGGACTGTGTTTTCGGGAGCCTTTGTGCTTGCACCCCTGTGGGCAACAATTAGTATTTTTCTGGGCACGCCAATAGCAGGAGAAGCTACCCAAAAAACCTATTGTTCAAACTAGGTTTCCCCAGTTCCCTTAGGCATTCGTTTCTGACCTTGAAGTTCAGTGGGATCGGGAGATCCTCTTTGACGCCCACACGTGGGCTCCTAGAAATGCACCTATCTTCGAAGCTTAGGTAGTCGTATATTTTTAGCTCAGAGTCCTCTCTGCAGAGGAATTTCCCGTGCAAACCCTTATCTATTGAGAGATACTTTGTGAGCCTTCCTGGACCTATTATTGGTTCAAGGAGACTGAATTGCCCGTCCCTGCATTCGACCGGCACTACCGACCTCAGCAGAACTGCGCCGTACTCTCCTCGCGGATGGGCAACAATGTTTAGGAGCCATTGCCTATGAACACCGTATACCAGCGCGGTGCATACCTGTCCCCTCATTACTTCCGCAAGGTTTCCACCTTTCCTAGCGCGAGAGGCGGGGTCCTCGGGTCCAAAGTAGGGTTCTGTCTCGACTATGATGCCCATGCGTTGAACATCTGCCTTACAGATGATCTTTCCCAAGAGTTCTCTTGCTACAGTGTCTGGTCTTCTCTCATAGAACCTTCTTGAAAGCATTTCGAGCTTCATCTGGACCATGACACCTTCCATCCATATGCATTAAGTTTGTGTTTTCTAAATAATGTAAACTCTTAGAGAATAATGCTAAATTTAAAATTTCACTTAAAACCATTTTAATCCTTATCTCCCTGTTTGTTGAACAATGAACTTGGTGAAAAACATGAACAAGACAGTAGTTGCACTGGTAATAGCCCTGCTAATGGTGGGGCAGGTCTTCGCGGCAACGACAGCCGTTTCACACCCGGAGACAACGAGTGAGCAGGACAAGCTAAGTAAACATATTGGCTTCCTCTATAACCAGACACTCAGGCTTGAAAACTTCATCAACACCCACGTGGCAAATGAAACAAAGAGACGAGAACTGCTAGGAGAAATAGGCAACGTTAAGAGTATCCTTGACGAGGCAAAAAGCGCTCTTGCAAGCGGCAACCTGAACCAGACTAGGGAACTAATAAGGCAGGCTTCATCTGAGCTCAGGGCAATAGCCCTCCAGCTGGCGAAGGAAGTAAGGGAACACGCCCAACGAAGGAAAGAAAGATTTATCGAAGCCGAGGTTAAGGCCCTTAGAAACCAAGTCTCAGCATTAAACAGGCTAGCTGAAAAGTTCAAGAGCCTTGGAGCTGATGTTTCGAATGTAACGAGCCTCTTAACCAGCGCCTCGAGTCTTCTCGACCAGGCCGAGGCGTCACTAAAGAATAACGATACCGCTAGGGCTTTACAGCTCCTCTCTCAAGCCCGGCAGCTCATCAAGGAGGCAGAGAAGTCTATAAGAGACTTGGCGACGCAGCTTAGAGCAAGACACGTGGCAAAAGACCTTGAATTCTTCATTAATGCAACACAACGCGTCTACGAGAGGCTACAAAAATTCGCTCCAAACCTTGCACAGATGTTCAAGAACTGGTCTGATATGAGGGTACAGGAGATTCAAAGACTGATTTCACAAGGCAGAAATGTAGAGGCACTGGTAAAATTGAGGCAGAGCTTCTTTGAGATGAACAGAGTTGTAGCTGGACTCATGGAGCTTGGAAGAGTGGAGGCGACGCTGAAAGAAGCGCAGAACATTGCCAAGATTATTAAAACATGTAATGCAACTCTAGCATTGCAAATTGAGAACAAGGTTAAAGAGGTGCAGGAAGCGCTAACCAACAAGGATCTAGGAAAAGTCCACCAACTGTTGGGTGAGCTTAGACAATTAATGGCGCGGCTAAGGTTTGCATGTAGACCTGCCAGGAAGAAGTAAGTATTCCTAAATTCCTAGGGTTTTTCTGATCCAGTTTACAAGGTTTTCAATAGCTAGGCTTATCTTTAAGAGGATTTCCTGTAGCCAGTCGCCTATCGTTTTGCTCGGCGTCGGGGTGCTTGGCGTGCTGGGCGTTTGCGGTGTTTTGGCCGGCTGACCTGTAGAGGGGGTCTGCTCCTGCTCTGGCTGGGTTGCTGCTTCTTGGAGCTTGCTGGTTCTAGCTAGGTCCTGGACGAGGTCCCCCAGCTGAGAGCTAAGCTTCAAGTAGGCGAGTCTATCCTGTAGACCTGCACTGCTAGACTGGTTGAGATAGTATATCGTGGTGAGCATGTCTGGATAATTTGAGGCAACTGCTAGGGCGTTTTTCCTTGAGACCTCCGTGTATGGGTCTGTACCTGAGGCCTGTGCTTGGAAGTATAGCATTGCCGCCTCAGCTAGTGCTATGCTTCTCGCAGCTGCAACCGCCGCAAATAGGGGCTTCTTGGACGAGTAGAGGCTTGTCGCCAGGACGTAATAGGTTTGAGCAGACTCTATGAGTGTTAGGTCTCCACCAGCCTCGCTGAGAACGGAGTATATGTATGGCCAAGTGCTCCTCGCCACCGAGATATACGTAGCCGCCACCTGCAGGGAGTCGGTGAAGGTGCCCCGCTGGAGGCTGCTACTCCACGCTTTAGCCTCATCTACTAGGGCGGAAGAAAACGCTATGTTTCGAAGCGCCGTTGAGGGGTCCGTGTTCCACATGCCTGCAGATTCATTATACAGCTTTAGTGCTTGGACAGTTCTATCGATTGAAAGTACCAGGATGTTTAGCTCTAGGAGGCTCCTCGGAGCCTTGCTGCTTAGCTCCTCGATTGTCGCCGTTACCTGGTCTGAGACTGCTTGTACCTGCTGGTCGAGCTGCACATCCGAGTAGTAGTCTACTAGAAACTTTATCCACCTCGAGATGGCTATGCTTGAAGTCAGCAGGGGTATGGATGCAATGTCTCTCGTGGAGGCACGTGACAAATAGTTCTTAGCGTACCTGTCGAGGTAAGAGTTTAGAGTAGACTTTCCCATGATTGTCAGTCTCGAAGAATTTACTTTTGAATATGCCTCGCCCAGTTCTCGCTGTGCAAGCTGCATCAGCTGGCTTCTAACGCTCTCAATGAGCCTCAATGCATCACTGCTAAGGTGCGGGGCTGCCGCATAGCTAGTGGGAGCCTTGACGCCGAAGAAATAGTAGAGGGCATCGTTGAGCGTAGTTATCTCGACCACTCTGAGTCCCCAGTTCCTGTAGGCGTAGTCCGTGAGGTTAATGACTACGGGCTGGGTAGTGTAGTAGCGGAACGGACCAATCCTCCTAACAACCGTCTGGTACTGTGTAACTATGCTTTGCCCAGGGGGGACGAGGAAAACTTTTGCACCTGCCTGTGCAACTGCCTGCGCCTTTTCATAGACTCCCCCCACTGGCCCAACCGTGCCGTCTGGGGAGATCATCCCCGTAACTGCCACTGCCCGGTTTATGGGTTTACCCGTCAGGGCGGAGTAAACCGCTACTGCCATTGCCACGCCAGCGCTTGGTCCACCAATTATCACTGCCTCACTCTGCACCTTGAAGTAGTAGTTGTAGCTTGTAAAGTTCAGCCCAAGGATCCTCGTCACTACCCTTGCAGCAGCAGTCGCCGCGCCCTGGAAGTCCTCCCGGGTCAGCGAGTACGTTGAAACGTAGACGTCCCCCCAACCGTCAGTGACGAATACGGTGATGTTGGTTGCTGAGCCGACAATGCCTGCCTGTGTCTGCGCCACGGCTGGCGCAAGTATCCAAGCTGAGCCGACTACTCTCAGCTGCCCAGCGACGGGGGTTGAGAGGGTGGCCGAGGTAAAGCCTCCCAGCAATACTGCGAGCAGGGCAATGGCTACGTAAATCCTCCCGTTGCTCATAAGTTAAAGGATAACATTTCCTTATTTAACAATTATGTACTTAGGATCATCATAGGGGTTAAGGCGTGCAACCTGGAGGGTGCGCTAAACCTAATGTTTATTTTTCTGAAAGTACACCAAGATATCTTGTGGTCGTTGAGGAATACTCCTTCGGGAAGATCCGCGTACACGGGAAAACTTACAACAACGACGTCATCATCACCCCGGAGAGGGTAGTTTGTGAGAAGTGGTGGAGGAGGGAGGGGCACAGGGTTTACCTGGAAGACATAGAGCGATACATCCTCGAGTACTCCCCGAAGATAGTCGTCTTCGGTACAGGATACTCAGGCCTTGTTAAGGTGCAGGATGAGGTTCTCAGATTTCTCAGGGAGAGGGGGGTGGAAGTCTACACCCTCCCAACCAAGGACGCGGCCAGGCTCTTCAACGAGCTATCCACCCGTGAGACTAGGATTCTGGGAGCCTTCCACCTGACCTGCTAGTGTGCGCACAACCTCAACATCTTGCAAAGAGAGAAAGGTGCCGATACCGGGGGCGTGCACGAAAAGTAGATAAGCTATACGGCTGACTATTTGATGGGATGAGGAGGGGACAAAGCTCTGCCCTCGTGAAGAGGCCGCTACTGCCTGACCACGCGCTAATAGCATATCCCTTTAGTGCGCTGCGCGCGCACCCTCATAGCGCCCGTCATCTTTGGTCGGGGTGCCCCTCACCGCGTCCCCTTTGTTGGAGCTAGAGGACGCTTGGGGTGTCATGGGCTCGTCCACTGCCCCACGGGAAGACCCGTAGGAGCGGCTTCACCTTCACAGCCTCCTCGATCCCGCGCGCAGGAGCGCCTGGAGGCTTGGATCCTGCCAGCCTCCAGGCGAACGGTGCTAGTAGACGAGCGCGCTTTCATGCCTCTCCAGCCATTCCCGCAATGAAGCTAGCACCCTCGCAGCCATCGCTGTGTAGTCGTCGCATTCCTCTTTTATCATGCGCGCGAAGTAGCTGTAGGCGAGGTTGTAGAGCGCGCCCTTGTCCCTGTCCCACTCTAAGCCGCACCTTGGACACCTGTATATCCTGCTATGCTTCGTGTGCTCGACTTCCTCGCCCTTGCAGCCGCAGCGCGGGCAATGCTTGCCCGAGGCACAAGCAAGCCTGAGCATCGCTCCCTCGTACATTGCTAGGTTCCTCAGACTCCTCCTCGCCCTCAGGAGCGTCCCCTGGAGACTAGTACCCCTGAGCGAGTCCGGGTCTATGGGGTCTATGAGTATCAATACGCTCATGCCTTGCTGACGTGCCTCCCTCACAAGCCTGCGCACCTCCGCTAAGAGCCTCTGGACGAATGCTTCGTTGAGCCTCCTCTCCCTGGCACGAGTTGCTCCGGCTAGCTCTCTAGCCCTCTCAACCGTCAGCCCCTCAAGCACTTCCCGTGGGAGGGTTTCCGCCAGCTGTTCTCTCGCCTCTCCGCTCGGCTTCTCTGCGTACTTTTGCAACAGGCCTGCAACCCTACGCCTGTAGCCGTGGTTGGGAGGCCTGAGCTTCTCGAAGAGCCTCATAGCCACCTCCGCCGCGTAAGCATCTATGTCCCATGCGGCGAGCGCGAAGCCGTAGGAGCTGTTCTCGTCCAAGGTTATTATCCTGAGGGGCAGGGCAAGCGCTAAGTAAACTGCGCGGCGAGCGATGATGCGCACAAAGCCCCTCCTAGTGACCTGAGCGCGCGCGGCGCGCGTCCAGCGCGGCTTCACGCGCCCCCGTAGGGGGCATTGGTCGCGCACTCAGAATAATAACTTCGGATCCCCTTTATATGGTTAACTCCCCGCCCTCCATCGCCGTGCTAGTAATCGCCGGGCTTAAAAAGTTGCCCAGGGCTCGGCAATTATTACCGCCAATAATAGCCAGCGATAGGCTTGTAACCCCATCCATACTATTCAGCTCAACCCGCTCAAAAAGCAGGGGGTGAGGGTGTGAAGGGCAGAAACCCGGAGAGTAAAAACCCCGCCGCCCCGACTGGCGCGCGCGTTACCCGCTGCCCGTGCACGCTGGGGTATCTCTCCCCACGTTTTGCGCTGGGTCGGTGCTGCTTTCCAATAGTGACTTGACCATGTCGTAGTAATAGTGCTCAACTGCCACGTAAAGCGGGGTCTAACTGCCATCGTCTCGTGTACTAGCATCCTCACTATGCCTGAGAAAGTTCTCCGCCCAGGTACTCCTCTGGGGTCAGCACCTCAAAGGAGTACCTGGAGCTGAAGTGCGCCTTGTTCCATGTGAGAAGCTTCTCCACTCCCTGCTCCTCAAGGATCCAGCCGATCAGGGCATCTGATAGCGGGCTTCTCCTAGTAGCAATGTAGTCTAAAGCTTTAGCAATGAAGGCAGGCTGATCGAGCCAGAGCTTCCAGGACAAGATTCTAAAATCCCTCCTCCTCTGCATGTGTTCAAGTAGGCGGAGAGCCGTAGTTCCACCCTGGGCTATTGCCATCAAGCCTGCTAACTCAAGCAGGTTGATCACGGTCACTGCTTTCTCCTCTTGTGATTCGATGATGCTCTTTGCTGCCTCGTAGCGGTGATCCCACCTGAAAATGTAGAAGACCGCCAGCACGTCAGTATCAAGCGCAATCAAACTCTCGTCCTCGTTTTCCTTAAAACCTCGTTCACGCTGTCCGTTCCGAAGAACTTGAGGATTCGCCTCCTCGCCTCCTCTACGTTAATTTCGAAAGTGTCCCCGGGTCCCAGGTCCCGCTTAAGAGCGCCCTCCACGTATAGCCGGACAAGAGATCCTGCACCACCAGCTGCTCCTGAGTACGCCAGGAGCAGCCTGCGGATGCCCTCTGCTACAGCCTCGCTCCTCGACTTGAAGTAGCCCGCCGCCACCAGCCTGTCCAGCTCCTTCACCACGACCTCCGGTACTCGAACCTGCAACAGTATACCTTTTTTCCGCATACATAGTATGATACATGCATAAAGGTATTTTAATGTTATTTAGGGATATGCATCTGTCATTCCAGGCTCTTCTCGTCTCCGCGCGCTAATATTGTTTAGGGCGCGCGCTATGTTACGAGGCCACCAACGTTTTCTTGATTCATTACTGTGCCTGTTTCCGATGAGGTGTAGATGCCCATGGTGGAGGTTTTCTCCCTGAACTCGGGGGACCTTAGCGTCTTTACGAGTTCTTTGAGAGGCTCTTTTTCGAGGAGCTCTTTTCTGGTTAGGAAGTCGAACTTCTCCTTGGCTAGCGGGACGAATTCTAGTCCAAGCTCCTTGGCTACCCATTTAGGGCCGATTGTCACGTCTGCCTTCCTGTTGAGCACCGCCAGGGCAGCCTCCCGGTGTGAGTAGTATTCCGTCTCGTAGCCCCTGATCTTGCGTGCCAAGGCTTGTTGCGGGGAGCCGTACTTTCTGGACATCTCCCTTAAGAGGTGCTGGAGGAGGAGGTGGGTGCCGCTCCCCTTGTTCCTGTTGGCTAGGACGACGTCTCTCCTCAGAAGGTCTTCAGGGTGATGAACGTTCTTGGGGTTTCCCCTTTCAACTATGAATCCAATTTCCCTCCAGTACCCCCGAATCAGGGCAAGGTCTAGGTTGCTGTATTTTCTCAAAACATGCGTGTTGTACTCTCCCGTGTCTTGGTCAATCATATGGATACCCGCCACATCGCAGTAGCCTCCAATGAGCAGCTTTAAGCCGAGCTGCGAGCCGACCCTCAAGTATTCGACAACCTCTCCCTTCTCTTCGAGGATCTGGACGAGGGCGTCTACCCCGGGGCAGTCGCTTCCATAAATCTTTAGGTCCGGCTGGAGGCTTGCCTTTTCAATGTTTTTCTGCACAAGCTTCGCGAGAACCTTGTATCTTTCAATAATTACCTGCGCAGGGAGAGTGAGTACATCTCTCCCGCCGCTGATGCCCCCCTTCTGCCTATTTAGAAGGTAATATCCTAATGTATTCTCTATTTTCCTTATCCTCAGCCACAGTGTCCTATAACTGACTCCTAATGTGCCAGCTGCCGCCCTAATGGAGCCTTTTTCTTGAAGGACTTGAAGGATTTTAATGTCCTCTAAAGTAATTCTGCAACCGTCCAGAAGGATTTCTAATTCAATGTTAAGTGTGATCTGACTCATAAGTCGAAGGATTTTCAATTCTTCCTCATTCAGCAAGGGCTCTCACAGATGAAGAATATGTATTCGCCTAATTTTAATTTATAGATATGCTACTGTATGCTAAAAGAGTATTACCTTTGTTCACTGGTCAACGACCAGTTTTAACAGCAGAAACTAGGCTCGTCAAGCGTGGCGCAGCAAAAAGTTGATAAGTAATGCCGTAAAGATGGATGCTGAAAGGTGGTAAACAAAGTGTATTTCATAGTGAGAAAGACCAAGAAACTAGAGGGAGAAGCTACAATTCCTGCATCGAAGTCCAACAGTGTTAGAGCGATGTTTTGTGGGCTCCTTGCTGATGGAACCTCTGAGGCTGTGATTAGAGATCCGTGCTGGGATGCTTATGTCATGTCTAACGTCATCTCTCAGTTTGGTGCCAAAGTTACTGTTGAGGGAAACAAGTGGCTCATTGAAGGCACGGGGGGAGAGCTGGAAGCTCCTAAAGACGTGTTGAATGTTGAAAATTCTGGAACTGGGCTATTCATAACCACTGCAGTAGCAGCACTCGTTGATGCCTACTGCATAATAACTGGAGACGAGCAGATAAGGTACAAGCCAGGTAGGTGGGGTCAACCTTTATTGGATGCTTTAAAGCAGCTTGGAGCCGAAGCTGCATTTTCCGCCAGAGGAGACGGCAAGCCGCCCCTAATAGTTAAAGGAGTGATCAAAGGAGGAAAAACTACTCTACCTGGGATAAATTCACAGTGGCTTACGCCTTTACTTATTGCGACTCCGCTGGCTGAAAAGGATTCAGAAATAATGGTAAAGGATCTGCATGAATCTCCATATATTCGAATGACACTTGAATGGTTGGACAGATGTAAAATAAAGGTGGACTGCGATGAAGGTTTGGAGAGATTTTTCGTTTATGGAGGCCAGTCTTACAAAAGCTATAGGTACGTGTTGCCGGGGGATTGGGAATCAGCCAGCTACGTGCTTGTCGCCGGGGCTATGATGGAAGATGCCGAAATAACTGTATATGGTGTGGATTTGAGGGATGTTCAAGGTGATAAAGCAATAGTTAAAATTCTGAAGGATATGGGGGCTGATATTAACGTGAGAAACTACGGCGCAGACGGAATAGTGGTGAGGGGAGGAAGTGAGTTGAGCGGAATAGAAATAGACTGTAAAGAATTGCCTGATGCCATACCTCATCTGGCGGTACTTGGAACCCAGGCAAAAGGAAAAACTGTATTAAGGAATGTGGCTGCTTCTAGGCTCAAGGAAACAGACAGAGTTGCCAGCATAAAAATGGAACTAGAAAAAATGGGAGCAAAAATCGAGGATAGAGGAAATGAAGTAATCATATATCAGAGTAAACTGCATGGAGCTTGGATAGATGGACACATGGATCATAGAATAGTCATGGCCTCATCCCTTGCCGGTATGGTAGCTGAGGGAACCACGGTAATATCGGATGCAGAGTATGTGAGAAAATCGTTTCCTACCTTCTACGAAGTTTTTAAAAGCCTTGGTGCCAATATTTTAAGGGTACAATAAGTTTCTAAGAAATTGCCATTGATTTTACAGAACCGCTACGATACTTCTTGAGAATGAAAATTAAAAGGAGTGAGCCAAAGGGGATTATTTTTAGTACAAGCGAGTGCAAAATAAGACCCAATACCCCTGACAGCCCGAACGCCAACAAAGCTGCTCTTTGTAAAGTGTTGTACCTGCCCCACATCCCTGCATTTAACGCAAAAATAGCGACTAAAGTGACGGTCACACCAGAGAGAATTTCAACCACTGATCCCTCAAGCAAAAGACTATGATCAAAGTAAAAAACATAAGGAACGATAAATCCTACAAGCGCCAATTTTATGGCATAATATGAAGTTTTCCAAAAATCTGATTTTGCGAGACCCGCGGCTGCATATGAGGCCAAAGCTACGGGAGGAGTAATGAACGCCAAAACGCCATAATAAAAAATGAACAAGTGAACAGCTATAGGATAACCTCCTAGTTCTATCAGAGCTGGTGCCATTAGCGTTGAGGCTAGAATATAAACGGGCAGCGTAGTCATGCCCATCCCTAATATTAGAGCGAGGATCATTGCCAGTATAAGGAGGATGAAGAGATTCCCACCGGCAAGCCTAACCAGGTAATAAGAAAACATGAAAGACAGCCCTGTGGTGGTTAGTGCTCCCGTTATGATCCCAGCCGCTGCGCATGCTACCGTAATAGGGATAATATCTTTTCCAGCATCTATCAAACCGTCGATGATCACTTTCGGAGTGGTCTTCTTAGCTACGATCTTAGCTAACGCAATAATTAATAATGCAATAATCCCGACGAATGCCGCAAAATCGATTGAATACTGAGATACACCCAGATAGATAACCAAAATCATGGGGATAAGCAAATAAAGATTTATTAAGTCTTTCGCACGAAATGGTTCTACACTTTCCATTCTTAATTCATACCTCTGAACAAAGAAATACATCCCCATCGCTATGGATATATAGTAAAAGAGAGCTGGTAAGAGAGCTGCCCTGAAGACATAAAAGTAGCTGACACCCAATACACCCGCCATCACAAATGCTGCAGCCCCCATGATTGGGGGCATAATTTGCCCCCCTGTTGAAGATGCTGCCTCGCATGCTCCAGCAAATTCTGCTGGTACCCCCCGCTGCTTCATCCAAGGGATGGTAAAACTTCCAGTAGCAGCAACGTTCGCCACAGCGCTACCTGAAAACATACCGAAAGCGCAACTTGCAGCGCATGCGGTATAGCATGGTCCTCCTTTATATTTTCCGAGCAATCGGGAGAACATACTTATTATGAATTCCCCTGCACCCATTTTTTGCATTAAAGAGCCGAGGATTATAAACAAGAAAACAGTGGTGGCAGCAACTCCCAGAGGAGTACCATAGATGCCAGTCATGCTTTTAAATGACCAATCCGCAAATCTTGCAATCGTCTGCCCCTTATGTGACAAGACACCTGGTAAATATGGACCCAGAAATACATATAGGATAGAAAGAGTAACCAGGATTGCGAGAGCCCGGCCTATGGTTCTTCGGGTGGCTTCAAGCATTGCGACTACTAGCATGATACAACAGATAATGTCCATGGGTGTTGCGACTCTATAGGTAATTTCTTGTGTCTGTAGCATAAGATAAATGTTGGGGAACAATGCAAATGCTATCAATACTAAATCTGCCATCAGGCACTTCTTTGTCGAACCGCATGGATGAACCAAGAATGTTAAAGCTAAAACAATACCTAGATGCAAGGCACGGAACTCCCAAGTCGGAAAAATAAAGTACACAACTGAGCTCAGTGTGAGAAAAGCTAAACCTAGACTTCCATATCGTATAACATCCTCCCGTAGTTTCTCCATATTCCACACCTAGTCATTGCTCGCCATTTGGGCTATCTCTACAATCTTATCGCCGGGTACGAACGGGCAGATTACTTCTTTATTAGACCAACCTCTCGGAAGTATTTCTCTGCTCCGGGATGTAACGGCACCAACTGCCCATCTAACGCATGGCTAAGTGTTATTTTGCGTGCTGCTGGATGAGCAGAATAAATCTCATCTAAATGCTCAAACACTGTTTTGACTATGCGATAAACCGTCTCTTCGTCAAGATTAGCGTTGAATCCAAAGAAGATGCCAGGTCCCACGGTGGGAATATCTTCATTGATGCCACGATAAGAACCAGCAGGCACGACGGTCCTCACGTAGTATGGGTATTTTTGAGTTATCTCTTTAATCTTCTCTTCAGATACAGGTAATATACGGATGTCTCTTGCCAATGCAAGCTTAGCTAGCGGTCCCCAGGGATCCAAGGCTGGAACGAAAAAGGCATCAATCGTTCCATCGGCTAGTTTGTCACAAACTTCGGTCCAACTTATATACTCTGCTTTATAATCTCCCTCTTTAAGACCATAAGCCTCCAGAATGGCTTTCGCTAACGGAATAGAGAAATGCCCAGGCTCGCCCAGCGCGATTTTCTTCCCACGCAAATCTTCCCATTTCTCTATTCCTGACCCCTTTAAAACAACGAGTTTCTGCGCAGCTATCCATAGCGAGAAACCGTGTCTTACGTTGACATATTTCTTCTTGTAAGGCTCCATACCTTGACTCGCTTTATACATGTCATCTAAAGAGATAAAGCCGCAATCTGAAACTCCTTCCTCTACTAGATCTAAATTCTTGCTTGCAGCAGGCGTCTCTTCAACGGTAATTTTCAGGTCGGGATTGTACTTCATTACGACGCTTGCAATGGCTGAGCCAACAATGTGATTTGTCCCACCTGCAGGCCCTGTAGCAATTGACAATATTGGTTTCGGTTTTGGTCTCATTACTAAGCTAGCAATTATAAGTACAATTACAACCGCTACAACTGCAGTTCCAAGTATTAATTTTGTTTTCCTTTGCATCAGAGCAGTTTTCTGAACAGGTCCTATTTAAAGATATCGATGCAAGGATCCCAGCACTGTTCTCCTGCTGCGAGCCTTGCTGAACTCAGACAGCATTCCCTGATCGTCAGGTTAGCGCACGCTCAAATATCATATCCACTTGTGGACTTCGGTTTTCGGAATATTACCTGGATATGTTGCTTCTATTTTTCCTGAGACAAGGACGTACAGAGTATCAGCTATTCTCTTTGCTTCCGCTGTGCTGTGAGATACGACTATTGCGTAGCAATTTTTTTCCCTAGCATAGCTTTTAAGAATATCTTGGACGAGTTCTGCGGTGCTGGGGGCGAGACTTGAGGTTGGTTCGTCTAGTAGCAGAATTTCTGGGTCCAGGGCTAGGGCTCTAGCTAGTGCTAGCAGCTGTTTCTGCCCGCCAGAAAGCTTATGGGCATTTTTCTTGGCGTGCTCCGAGAGCCTCAGTGTTGTGAGCCAGTGCTCTGTTCTCCTCCTTGCTTCCCCGCTCTCTATGCCGCGTAGTCTTAGGGGGAGATAGATATTCGTGTAGACGCTCGCCGTAAAGACGGGGGGCTTTTGCGGCAGATATGCAATTTTCTCCTGCATCCTCCTCTTATCTTCCTCATTCGAAAAATCAACTAATGAGCCATCTATATCTATGTGGCCTTCGTCGGGCGGCGTTAGTAGAGCTAGGATTTTTAGGAGTGTTGTCTTGCCTGCTCCATTGGGACCCACGATTACGACTATTTCCCCCCTGTGTGCCACGAGGGAAACATTGTCCAGGATTTTAGTTTCCCCGAGGCTTTTAACTATGTTTACAGCCTTAAGCACTTCCTTCACCCACCTTGTACCTCAGCAGCAGGACTGCAGTGTTAATAGCAAAGTAGACAACGGTTAACACTAGCCCTAGCTCTAAGACTGTGTCGAAGTCTCCGCTACTCGTGTAGAAGACTATTGCGGTTGTGAGGACCCTTGTGTAGTACCTAATGTTTCCGCCCACTATTATAACAGCTCCGACTTCCGACACCGCCCTTGAGAGGGCCGCGAGGACTCCGCTGAGAATACCGATCCTCGCCTCGTTCACGAGGAGGAGGACCTTGTAGAAGTCTGGCAATGCTAGAGAGTCTACATACTCCTTAAGCTCCCTCGGTAGGGATTCCACAGCGGACGTGGATAAACCTGTAACTATTGGCAGTGTTAAGAGGAATTGCGCAAGGATCATTGCTGCCGGTGTGAATAAGACGCCGAGGAAGCCGAGAGGGCCGGACCTGGAAAGGAGGAGGTACAATACGAGGCCTAGGAGTACAGGCGGGGTGCCCATAAATGTATTAACCAGGGTTACGACGAGTTTCTTCAGCTTGAATTCCCTTATTGCAATGTATGAGCCCAGCCAGATACCTACAATCGAGGAAAGAGATACAGCTGTGCCGGAAACTCTAATTGTCAAGAGGGTTATTTGTAGCAGCTCCGAGACTTCCATAAAGTTCTCCCACAAGATTCTTAGCTCCTTGCCAAGAGCTCTCTGTAGAACTTTACTTGTCCGCTCTCCTCGTCGTACTCGTAGGGGTCATATATGCCGAGTCTCGTCAGGTTTCCAAAGCAAACATTGAACATCTTCGCCCCATTCCTTGCATATGTTCCGATAACTCTTTGACCCTCAGGAGATACTAGAAAAGACACGAATAGCAGGGACTCGTTGTAGTGCACATTTGGGAGCCTCTTGGGGTTTACAGGTATAGCCCTGTAGAGATTGAGGTATAGGGGGTCACCCTCATTTAGGATTGCTAGGTGTATCTTGTCTTTGAAGGCGAGAAAAGTAGACCTGTCGCACAGCGTGTAGGCGCCAAGCTGGTCTGCTACCATGAGTGTCTGTGCCATCCCTTGACCAGTTTCCTTGTACCAGGGCTTACCAGCCGGTTTAACACCTGCTTGAGACCATAGCAAAAGCTCTCTTAGATTAGTGCCAGACTTGTCCCCACGGGAAACAAACACTGCCTTGCCTTGCTCTGCAGCTTGAAATATCGCCTTAAAAGCCTCCACAGCTCCCTTAGCTCCTTTCACTCCCGCTGGATCCTCTGGAGGACCTAAGAGCACGAAGTCGTTGTAGGCAAAGGTTATACCGTGGACTCCGTAGCCCTCCGAGATGAATTGGTTTTCAAGCTCCCTGTTATGCACAATGAGCATATCTGCGTCACCCCTTCTACCTATCTCAATTGCCTGCCCCGTTCCCACTGAAACCCAAGTTACCTCTATCCAGGGATATTTAGCTTCAAAGCTCTTCTTTACTGCGTCTAGTAGACCAGTTGCATCCAAGCTTGTAGTAGTAGCAATCCTGAGAACTACGCGTTGTTTGGCTTGTGCACCACCAGGAGGGCCTTGTGCGGGTTTTCCTGCTGGTAGAGCTGGACTAGACCTATTTGCGTGGAAAAGGCAGTTGATCAAGGAGCCTGCAATAACAACCACGACTATGGCTATCAATACATAGACAAGTTTTTGCTTATCCATTTTGTGACCGTTATTATTTTTATTACATGTCTATATATTTTTATCCTAGAAGGAAATGTTAATTAAACCGCCTAGAAACCTATCGCTGAAAGTGTTCATGTCTCCTGGGGTAGACAAGCGTTCAGCGAGGGATTTCGAGAAGATGAGTGTCCAAGAGGTTTATGCTGCCCTCTCTTCGTCTGAAAAGGGGCTATCATCTGAAGAGGTTTCTAGTAGGCTTAAGAAATACGGGTTTAATGAGGTGCCTAGAAAGAAGAAGAACCCTCTTGTTGATTATTTGAGGCGTTTCTGGGGACCTTTACCATGGCTAATGGAGATAACGATCATTACTTCAGTTACCGCCGGGAAGATTCTGGAAGCTGAGATCATTGCCTTCCTCCTTGTTCTAAACGCGACCATTGGCTTTCTACATTCGAGATCCTCGGAGAGGGCTGTCGAGTTGCTTAAGAAGAAGCTGTCTGTTAGGGTTAGTGCTTTGAGGGATGGGGAGTGGAGAGAGGTTGATGCGAGGGAGCTAGTGCCGGGCGACATCATATTCTTAAGGCTTGGAAGCATTGTGCCGGCGGATGCTAAGATTATTAGTGGTAACCTTCTTGTTGATCAATCTGCTCTGACGGGGGAATCATTACCAGTAGAGGTGGGTCCCGGCGGCATCATCTTCTCCGGCTCTATAGCGAAGAGGGGGGAAGCTAGGTGCATAGTTGTAGCAACTGGTACAAGGACGTACTTCGGTAAAACAATTGAGCTTGTAAGAGAGGCCAAGACCACGTCAATGCAGGAAGAGGCGGTCCTCAAGATTACGCGTTACATGCTTTACGCCGGGCTAGCGGCTCTCGCAATCTCGGTCCCCGTAGCTTTGATGGAGAAGTGGAGTCTTTTGTCCCTAATAAATCTGGCCGTGGTTTTCCTGATGTCGAGCGTCCCCGTCGCTTTACCGGCCGTATTAACGATCATGCAGGCTTATGGATCCATGGAGCTTTCGAGGAAAAACGTGCTGGTAACTAGGCTGAGCGCAGTTGAAGATATTGGCGCAGTGAATGTTGCTTGCCTCGACAAGACGGGAACAATAACACTTAACCAGTTAAAAGTTGTGGGGGTTAAAGGTTACGGCTTCTCGGAGAAAGAGGTGGTTCTCTTCGCGGTTTTAGCCTCTAGGGAGGAAGCCCATGACCCATTAAACGATGCAATTGTAATGCATGGTAAGGAGATCGGCGTCTCTCGGAGCCAGTGCAAAGAGCTGAGCTTTACACCTTTTGAGCCCTCATTGAAGAGGTCGGAGTGTGTTGCAATCTGCGGCAACGAGAAGATTAGAGCTCTCCTCGGCGAGCCAAAAACGATACTATCTCTATGTACAAACTCTGCCACGCTCGAAAAGGTTGTGCTTTCAGACATTGATGAAGCTTCAAAGAGGGGGGCGCGCACACTTGCAGTGGCTGTGCAGAGGGGTGATTCGCCTGAAATCACCTTTGCAGGGCTGATCCACCTGATGGACCCTCCTCGTCCAGACGCAAAGGAAATGATTCTCAGACTTCGGGAAAACAATGTTCGTCCAATCATGCTTACAGGTGATAACGTCTCGATTGCGAGAGAGGTAGCGCGAAGTGTTTCCATAGGGGAAAGGATATTCTCAGTGCGCGAAATCGAATCTATGGGTATGAAACTTGAGGATGTTGTAGAAAATGCTGATGGCTTAGCTGAGGTGTACCCCGAAGACAAGTTCTACGTTGTGAAAGCCCTGCAAGCCAGAAACTACAGAGTAGCGATGACGGGTGACGGGGTAAATGACGCTCCTGCACTCAGCCAAGCTGAGGCTGGGATAGCCGTCAAGCGGGCTACAGATGCAGCTAAGGCTGCTGCAAGCCTTGTATTACTCGAGGACGGCTTACCAGTAATTGTTGATGCAATAATTGTTGGAAGAATTCTTCACCAACGGGCCCTAACCTGGGTTATAAATAAGATCACTAAGACCTTACAGACTATCCTGGTAGTTCTTGTTGGGATGATATGGCTGAGGAAAATGTCTATTACGCCTTTAGGGATGGCTGTACTTCTCTTGGCAAACGACTTCTTGACAATAAGCATCTCGACGGATAATGCCAAGCCATCCAAAAAGCCAGCTTCCTGGAATGTTAAAAGCATTCTGAAGCTGTCGCTTCCACTATCCATTGCGATGGCGATACCTCCTGTTCTTGTCCTTCACTTCGCAGCATCCATCTTAAAGCTGACGTGGAGCGCCACTACTTCAGCTGTACTCTTATCGCTAATCTACTCCAGCCAAGTTAGACTACTCATGGTTAGGGAGAGGGATTGGTTTTGGTCCTCAAAGCCCGGGAGAGAGCTGGCAATCACGGTAGCTGGTACACTAGTTGTCTTCACCGTGCTGGCTATCAGCGGAATAATCTTTAGTGGGCTAAATCCGATGCTTATATCTCTTGTCTTCCTCGCTTCACTGATACCTTTATCCTTTGAGCCTCTAAAAGTATACCTCGCCAGGAAGCACTTTTAATTAATTTTAAACCATAGAATAGTAACGAAAATAATTTTAAAAAGATAAGAAATAGATATAAAAATTTGCCAGCAATTTCTTAATTAATCTGAGCTTCTTCTTATTAGCTCGAAGAAACATGGTTATTTATGTCGTAAAAAGGGATGGAAGAAAAGAGGAATTTGCACCCGAGAAAATTGTAGTGAGCTGCCTCAAGGCTGGAGCCCCTTTGGACGTTGCAAGGAAGATAGCGAAGATTGTTGAGGGTGACCTATTAAGAAGAAAGGTCTCGGAGATTCCTACGAGGGATCTAATGCGGGAGGTGCTGGGCCTTCTCAAGGAGGAGAATGAGGAGTGGTACAAGAACTGGATATTATTTGACAGAGCTGTTAAGAGACGTCTTACGGAGAAGGAAGTTTCAGGGTAAGGCACTCGCTCCCTCATCCCCCGCTCCTCAGAGACACACTGGCCGTTAAGCCTGGCTTCGCAAGTCAGCCGTTGCCGGGATCCATCCTCTCCTCGACCCCTGCGCGTGGATCCCAGCGGATTGCAAGCGCGCGCTGCCTAATGGCGAGAGGGTCGAGAGCTTTGGGTTTAGAGGCGCGTCTCTCGGGGCGCATCACAACGAAAAGCTTTTTACCAACACCCTCAAAGTGAGAACCACAACCCCGAGAGGAGGCGGGGTAACAGGCGGCGCACACGCTGCTATGCGTTCGCGCGATGTTTCACTCGCTGCGTTGATAGCTGCTCTCTACGCTGTGCTGGTGGTGGTTCTTCAGCCTATCTCTTTTCTAGCTTTCCAGGTGAGGGTTGCAGATGCGCTGCTCCCCCTTGCAATGGTTTACGGCTACCCGGTAGCTGTGGGGGTTAGTCTTGGCTGCTTTGTCGGTAATCTTCTCGCCGCTCCCTGGGGGAGCTTCTCGCTTGCAATGCTCGATGCCGCTTTCGGCTCAGCAGCAAACTTTGTTGCCTCAGTTGTCGCATGCGTGATCTCGAGGAGGGGAGGCGGGGTAATTCTTAGAATTACGGGTGCTGCAGCGGAAGCCCTAATCGTGTCATTGATCGTTGGAACGTACCTGAAGTACCTGGTAGAGTGGGCTACCGGCATCGCTCTCCCCCTCTCTGTAACAGTGCTGGGAGTCCTCGGAGGCTCGGTGGTCTCTGTGGTTCTTTTAGGGGTTCCGTTATCCATAGTTGTTGAAAAGAGTCTTTCCCCTCAGAGTAGCTAAAAATCACTCAAATGCTAAAGCTTTATATTCTAGGGTTATTCATGGTTAGTTGTGTGCGCCCAAAGATTTGACCCAGGAGTGGTGTTGTCGAGAAGCCTGGATTTCTCGATTAAGCTTACTAAGGACCTTGGGAACCTTTTGCTGCTTATTGTTCTAAGCATAATACCCATCGTGGACTTCATAGTCTTAGGCTACTTTGCTGAGGTTGTGTGGCGTAACCCTGGGGAGCCGCCGAAGCTGGATACATCAAGGCTGGGAGAATACTTTGTTGAGGGGCTGAAGGTGTTTCTCATAAGCCTCATCTACTTCATTATCCCCCTGGTTCTGCTAATTGTCGGCATCGTTATTAGTGGAGCCTATAGACCTGTTGGGATGATTGGTGGAGGCTTCCTACTCTTTTGGACTGGGGGGCTTTTGATGGGACTGGGGTTCCTCTTATTGCTGGCCATCGCGTTTATTGCCTTACCCCTTCTAGGCATAATCATGAGGACAGGGGATGCCTCGAAGATACTCGCCTTCAAGGAGGCGTGGGACTTGATTCAAGCAGTGGGTCTGGGCAACTACTTAGTTATCCTGGTAGCTCTCATAGCCGTTAACGCCATTGCTAGCGCTCTGGGAAGCGTAATAGCTCTAATACTGGCGCCCTTCCTGATGGCTTTTAGTTTTAAGGCGTTAGCGCTCATGGTGGACTTGAGGTACCCTGTGAGCCGCTAGCTCTCCCCATTTTTGGCCCTACTCCTCTGCTTTGAAGACCTCTTTTGGTAGGAACACTCTATACAGCTCCTTTAAGAAATTTACGCGGAAATGCACGCGCTTCCTAATTCTGCTTGTAAGTTTCTTCAAGTCCACGTGGTGAATTTTTGATTTCATGGATATAAGTATGATGGATCACTCGTCCATGTATCCCTTGGATGGGTCCCGCGTGCGGGGGAGAGCAAGTCTATCAGTAAGTTTTATTACGCGTCTGGCTTTTCCTTTCTGGGTTTGAATGTCTAGCAGGCAGAAAATCATCGTGCATGCTGTCCCAATGGGGTGGCTTATAGGCTACTTTCGGATGCTCGCGCTCCTCGCTGTAGGTGTTCTTACGGCCTTCTCCAAAGACTCCTACTTCGCACCGCTATGCTACTTGGGCTTAGCTAGCCTCGTTTTTCGGGAGGTTACGAGAGCTGAAAAGCTGCTTGTAGCTATTTATTATTTAGCCCTCTTCCTGGCAGGCTATTTAGGGGTGAGTGACTCCTCCTGCTTGCCCGGTACAATTTTGATTCTGTTGTCCCTAGGGTGTATGGCTCTTTTGAGCGTTGAGGCTAATGGCACATCGTATGTTTTGAGCAGTGGCGAGCTTGTCGTGCATGGTTTATGTGTAGAAGACTTGTCCATAGGTAGCCGTAGGATAAGACTCGGCGGAGACATAATTGTTAGAGCAAAAGAGCCCTTCATTAGCAAGTTTTCAAGGGTTGGCTTCGAAGAGATCGAGATAGTGACTCGCGAGGGGAGCTTTAAGTTGAGGGGGGTTCCTAGAGAGTCGAGGCTAAGCGATAAGATTAAGAGAGCGTCTTCAGCGAGCCGCGTGGTGGAAAGGGTTTCCCGAGACAGCTACGGGTCTACGCATCCCGAGATCCAGCCAGCGGAAGTAAGCAGGAGGGCTGGTGAAGCTAGATCCAGCGGCGTATACAGGGCTAGGGGAAACCTGATCGACGAGCTCCTTCCTTAGGGTTGCCATATGCAGAGTAGCTTGGATGCCAAGGTGAAAAGAGTTTTTAGCGCGGTTGCTATCAACAAGAAGATCTCTAATAACGCGTCCATCGCCAGGATTCCTAGATACATCTCCGAGTACCTTATCAATTACAAGTGCGGAGACAGGCAGGACGCCTCCTGCGTCTCCAGCCTGTCGAAATATATTGAGAGACTTTACCCGGAGCCTTCAGAGCGGGACCTCTTCCTGAGTAGGCTTAAAGAAGATGGGCGGCTCAAGCTCTTAGACGAGTTCAAGGTTAGGGTAGACTTGAAGAACAACGCCTACGTACTTGAAATACCTTCGCTGCAAATATTCGATGCGCACGTGAGAGACGAGATTGTAAAAGAAAATGAGCGCATGTTTTCAGGCTTGTGGGGCGTTGGGCTGCTTCACTATGCACCCGACGCTTTAAGGGACAGGAGGGGCATGACACCAATCATTCTGGAGGACTTTAGGCCCTTCCAGGCATCTCACGTTGACGTAGACCTGTTTCGTGAGGGTCGCCGTAGCTTCTCACTGGATGAGTGGAGAGACCTGCTCTTGACGAGTATAGGGTTGAACCCCGAGGCATACTCCCCACTGCAGAAAACCCTCTTGCTGTCCAGGCTGATCCCAGCAATCGAGGCGAACGTTAACCTCCTGGAGCTTGGCCCCAGGGCGACTGGAAAGACTTTCCTCTACAGGAACACGGTAAACTACGCAAGGATATATGCTGGAGGCATGATTACGCCTGCTAGGCTTTTCTTTGATGCTAGGCTCTCTATCCCCGGGGACCTGGCTCTCCACGATATCATAGTTTTTGACGAGATCAGCAGGGTAAAGTTCTCAAACCCCGACGAGCTTGCCTCAAAGCTCAAGGACTACATGGTGGACGGCTTCTTTGAGCGTGGAGCCTTAAAGAGAGCGCACAGCACGTGCTCCCTAGTATTCGTTGGGAACATTGATGTTGAAAAAGCCGAAGACGTAGGAGCCGTTTTAGGCTATCTTCCCGGGTTCATGCGTGACTCCGCCTTCCTTGACAGGATTCATGGCTTTATCCCTGGCTGGCAGCTTCCAAAGATCATGAAGAGCTATGTTTCCCTAGCTTCCGGCTATGGCTTAGCATCCGACTACCTGGCTGAAGTGCTTCACAGGTTTAGGTCCGAGTCTGCTGATGGGATAGTGAGCGAGCACTTCGAATTCGCGGGAAACTACACGATTCGAGACGAGAGGGCAGTGAAGAAGCTGCTTTCAGGGATGATCAAGCTCTTCTTCCCGAACTACGAGTTTGACGACAGAGAGCTAGCCGAGTTGGCCAGCGTGGCGGTTGACCTGAGGAACAGGGTTTGCAGGCTCCTCGCAGGCATTTCCCCCGAGGAGTTTCCCGAGAAGAGGCTGAGCATAAGAGTAAGGGGATAAAAGTCATCAGTAAGGAGGGTAGTCAAGATGTATGTGAATCTCAAAGGCCTTTTTGGTTTCAAGGCGCGCTAAGGCATTCGTTTAGCCTCTCCCCATGTTTAGCTAAACTTTTCAGCCGCATTTTCCCGGGCATGGGAAGAGCTTGGCAAACATCAATGGCGCTGATTTTGTGGTAGGGGGAGCTAGCGCGCTAACCATAGTCTCAGAGTGTGGACTGAAGAGAGACCTGAAAGGCAGTGGCTTGCTGTGCCTCTAAGGTCGGTTTTGGTGAACAAGGCTAGAGCTGCGGCAATAGATCATGGAAGAAAAGGGATGAGGGTTAACTGTGTTGCCCTGGAGTTATGGACATGTGCGCTGTGTAAGCTGGGCAGCTCTGTCTTTGAACTCTGTGAAAAGGCAGAGGATGAGTTCGGAGACAGCCTCGAAGTATTCTCTTGCACTCGCCTCTTTGAATTCTACTTCTCCCTCTTCTTCCGAGTAGTTTATAATCGTACCAGGGGTTGGGAATGCTTTAACCCCGCTTGAGTAAGTGCATAAGGCATTGGAGTCGTAGAGATTCTTCTTGACGAGGCCTGGATTAATTGCCAGCATCATTGCTGTTTCGTCCGTGGCGGCGTGTCCACCACTTTTACCCAGAATTCTCTGTGTTACGCCTCTTTCCCTCGCCAGGGTCCACCAGTCTACGACCATTACTGCCATCTTCAGGTTGAGCCACGCTCTCTTGGCGGCAGATTCTAGTGCCTGCGTGTTCCCCCCGTAACCGTTGAGGATCAAAGCGTACTTGAAGCCGTGAATCTTCATGCTTTCCAGGATTTCGTAGACCAGCTCCTCAAGAGTCTCCGGCTTTATCCTCACTGAGCCGAAGTAGCCGTGCAGGCTCGTTGTTACCCCGTAGTGTATGGGTGGTAGCAGTAGCGCTTTAAGCTTGCCCGCGACGTACTGCCCCATGGCTATTGGTATGTAGGAGTCTGTACCTAGTGGGAGATGCGTGCCGTGGGGTTCTATCGTTCCCACAGGTAAGATGATCGTGTCAATGCCCTCTTTGTGGACGATTTCTTCTAGCTCCCTGTACGGGTATTCTTCAAGCTTGTATGGTTGCATTTGCCTCGTAGACGATTTCTTCCACAAAGTATTTAAGGGCTACTTGTAGGGGAGAGCTATCACGTTTCGCCAGCTAACCCTGAGAGCCAGCTCGGATCCTATCTCTGGGTAGATGTTGTTGGGCAGGTAGGCTATTAGGCTTCCTCTTCCAACCTTTAGCCTGACCTCCGTCTTGTCTCCAAGGAACATGGCAAAGTCGACTTTCCCCTTGAAGACGTTTTCCTGTGCCCCGGAAGCTTCAACGTCGAAGGATTCAGGCCTCACTACTACGGCTACCTCCCCTGAGACTCCAGAGTCCACGGGGACAGCCTTTAATTCGAGCTCTAGGTCTTCAAGTCTGACAACGACGTAGTCATCTTTCTTTTCAACCACCCTCCCCCTGAAGATGTTGCTCCTGCCTAGGAACTCAGCTGTGAAGAGGTTTGTCGGCTTGAAGTATACTTCCCGCGGGCTGCCGTACTGGAGGACCCTGCCCTTGTCCATGACTGCTATCCTGTCACTTATGCTCATCGCTTCGAGCTGGTCGTGGGTAACGTACACCGTTGTTATTCCCAGAGACTTCTGTATCCTCTTTATCTCCTCCCTCATCTCTATTCTCAGCTTAGCGTCAAGGTTGCTCAGGGGCTCGTCCAGCAGCAGCACTTTGGGCTGAACTACTAGTGCGCGCGCGAGCGCCACCCTCTGCTGCTGGCCTCCGCTCAGCTGTAGGGGGTACCTGTCCTCCATCCCCTCCAGCTTCACTAGCTGGAGGACTTCCCGAACCCTCCTCTCGATTTCGTCGTCGCTCAGCTTGAGGTGCTTCTTCCTTATCTTTAGACCGTAGGCAACGTTTTCGAAGACAGTCATGTGTGGCCAAAGCGCGTAGTTTTGGAAAACCATCGCTGTGTTCCTCAGGTAGGGCTTAAGGAAGGTTACGTCTTCGTCGTCGAAGTACACTCTGCCCTCGTCTGGAACCTCGAATCCGGCGATTATTCGCAGGGTTGTCGTTTTCCCGCAGCCGCTGGGGCCCAGGATTGTGAATAGTTCTCCCTCTCTTATCTCCAGGGAGACGCTGTCCACAGCTTTTACCGCGCCATACGTTTTTGTTACCTCCTCCAGCCTTATCTGCGTCATGGGGACCACCTATATACCTATGAACGCGTACCTCTGCTTAAACACCCTCACCACTACTAAAATGGCTACAAGCTGTATTAAAATTAATAGCACACCCATTGCCGCGGCGATCTGCACCCCTATTGGGGACCCGCCCTTGTAGACGTTCATCATATAGTAAGTCATCGGAGCCTGTGATGGGTTAAAGTTCCCAATGGTTATACTCGTGCTGACCTCCGTGGCCATGTATATGAAGCCGAGCACAGCCCCGCTGAAAACGTAAGAAACAATGAACGGGAGGACGACGCCGAAGATTACTTTCGACCTCGTTGCTCCGAGGTTTAGGGCCGCCTCCTCCAGTCCCTCGTGGACCTGCTGGAAGCCTGCGAATACGCTTCTAACAACGTAGGGGAGCTTCCTGATGCTGTAGGCAATGACCAGGACCACCCACGCCTGGAATGCTCCTATGGAGGCTGGGTCAAGCGGGGTCTTAGCAAAGAACCTCGTGAAGAAGAAGTAGTAGCCTAAGGCTATTACTAGTCCCGGTATAGCTAGAGGTATGGTTGCGAGGGTGTCCAGCAGGTTTGAGAGCCACTTCACCTTCACCCTGCTAACGCTGTACCCAACCATGATCGCTAGCAGGACGGCGCTTGTAACCGAGAGGGTGGAGTAGATGAGGGTGTTCCTAGTGTAGTTGAATACCCCTGGATCCAGGAAGAGTCTCTCAAAGTAGTCCAGGGTGAGCGAGGAGAGGCTGAGCGAGAATCCTCTCGGCGGCATGATGTTGAAGGCTAAGAGGAAGACGCCGATCTGGGGGAAAACCGTTGTAAGGACAAACGGGAACAGGGTCAGGTACACCACCAATACTCCTCTCTTCCCCAGGGGGTGCTGCCTAGAGACGAGCCTCCCACCTCTGCTTATCATCGCGTAGCTCCTCATTCCGACGTAGTTCCTTATGGCGAGGAAGCCCATAACCGATATGAAGAGCATGACAAAGCCCAGAGCAGCGGACTCCGGGGAGACTATCCCGGTCTGCGTAATGAAGCCCTTAAAGATCTGGGCACTCATAAGGTTCCACTCCTGGAATATGAGCGGGGCGCCCACATCCTCAAGGCTAAAGATGTACACTATTATTGCCCCTGCAACTATGCCGGGCAGAGCCAGTGGGAAAGTCACAGTCCTGAACAGGTAGAACCCCCTAGCGCCAAGGTTCTCCCCTTGCTCCTCGGTGCTCGGGTCGACGTTTAGGAAGGCGCTGTAAGCATTCATGTAGACGATGGGGTAGAAGCTGATGATCTGGGCGAGGGCTACCCCTGCGAGGCCGTCGATCCTCAGGCTCCAGCCGAACAGCTTCGAAGTGATCATCGAGATTGGGCCGTACTCGCTGAAGAGTATTTTGACTACGTAGGAGTTTACGAAGGGTGTAACGAATAGTGGGACCATTGAGAGGATTCTGAGAGCTTCCTTCCCCGGGAAACTGTACCTCGCAATCGTGAAGGCTACCGCTACGCCGAGCAGAGTTGCAGCGATTGTTACGATGAGCGAGTTTAGAAGGCTGTTCAGCAGTATCCCGTGGTTGACCCCCTTGACTATGTACAGTACACTGTCACCGTAGGGTATCGCTGTTACCGCCTGCTCCCCAGGCAGGGTTTCAAGCCTGACGTAGTCTCTCGTAGAGAATATTCTCTGGAAGTTCGTGTACCAGGGTAGCCCTGTAGGCGGCTGGAAAGCGTTAACCATCACGAGCAGGATGGGCGTTACGAGGAACAAGACGAGCACCAGTGCACTTAGGACTATGAAAACCCACATTACTGGGTCGAGCTGGTAGAGAACGCTTTTAAGCCTCCTTGAGAGAGGCAGCGCTTTTCCTCTAATCCTCCTCGCCTGCATGAGATAGGACACTTTCTCAGCCAAATAGCCTGTAGCCGATGTTGAGAGCAGGGGCAAGAGGAGGAGGCCAAGTGCTCTGGGCAGCGAGGGGATGCTGGTGAGGTAAATGAAGAAGTTGTAGAGGAACGAGAAAATCGACAGAAAGCTGAGCGTAGAGCTGAACTTTATCCACCTATAATCGAAGCCTAACCAGAGAAGCAGAGGCCCAAGTGCAATGCCTATAGCGAGGAGGACGAGCGAGCACAAGCCATCAAAGGAGAGGCAGTAAAGTACTTGGTAAGCTAGCGCCAGACTTAGGCCAGCTAACCAAACGCTTTTACGCCCCAGCCTCATTACGAGATCAAAACTTGTAAGCCGGCACTACTTATAAGCATATTCTTTATAGAGGCGCACCCTGGAGTGCATTTTTAGATTGCGCACATGTGCAGTGCTACCCGGAGAAGCTGGAAAATAGAAAAACATTTTTGTCTTAAGCGCGCGCACCCTCATCTCCGCCTAGTTGGCGGCGGCCTCACAGCGCCCCCAGTGTTGCTGTGGGGGCGCTCCGGGGTCATGGGGTCTACTCCTTACGGAGCCTCACCGCGCGCGCTTTTAGCCTCCTGTCATCTGCTTCAGGGCTGCCTGGACTTTTAGGTACTTTGCCCTAGCAGCGCTTGTCCAGTCGTTCATTATTCTCTGGTATATTGCTGGGTCGCTTGCCAGCTTTGGACTTATCTTTATGGCGTAGTCTATTGTGAATGTTGTCTGCTGACCCGTCAGCGGGTCAGTGAATGTTATTGGGTCTGTGAGCATGGTTACTAGCTGCTGGAACTGGGCTTCGCTGATCCTCTTGTCGTTGTATGCCTTGACTATCTGAGCCCACACAGGCTGGAGGTCGTCGTGCGCGTTCACGAGCGTAGCCTTGAAGTAGTCCACCACCGCGGTTACCCAGAGGGTTGAGAGGGTCTCGTTGAACGATATCCCCCCTGCATACACTACGTCGTCTAGGGCCTTCTTCAGGTCCGGTCTCTGCTTTCCTTGTGGCGTGTCGAAGACCCTTGGATTGATGGGTAGCCTGTTAATGTTGGGGTCTAGCCAGACGATTTGTCCGCCGGTCTCGTTCAGGACCCACGCTACGAAGGCTGCGGCTGCCGCTGGATTCCTGCTCCCTTTCAGGACTGCTATCGGGTCAGCGTTGACGATGCTCTCTCCTCGGGGGATGATGTAGAGGCATGACGGGTTCTGCTGCTGCGCGGTGTAGCCGTAGAAGTCGATCGTTGTCCCTACTGCTAGGTCTCCCCGTATAACCGCGTCCCTCACATCGCTACTCCCACTATATATTTTAGAGTTTGCCGCTATTAGTGTGAGGACTCTCCATCCCTTGTCCCAGCCGTAGGCTTGAAGTATGATCTCGAACATCCTGGTGTTGCTCGTGCTCATCGTTGGGTCAGCTATTCCAACTACTTGTAAGGCTGGGAGAGTAACCGCGTAGCTTGGGCTTCCCAAGTCTGACCAGAACTTGGGGGTCGGTAGCTTGTACTTCGCGAGGATGTCCTTATTTATGGTGAATCCAAAGCTACTAACGCTCGCCCCTATCCAATGTATTTTCCCGTCGCTTCCCACCTTGTACGTCTCCGCCCCAGCGATAGTTTTAGGTAGCTTCGCAACTTCGTTCAGAATGATCCTGAATTCTGGGTGCTTCTCGGTATCTATCGGTTCTATCAGCCCCATGTCATCTATGATATTGAAAAGAGTTGGTCCTCCCCCCCATGCTACGTCTATTCCTTGCCCTTTTTGAGCCGCATTCTTGATGTAGTCTGGCCACTGCTCTGCATTTATTGGGAGAAAAACTATGTTCTGGATGTTATACTTCTTTGCAACTTCGCTATTGAGAAACATCGTCCTAGTTACGTCCTGTATCGTTTGCTCGTGTCTCGTTATGACGTAAAGCGTCACTCCCCGTGCTGGCTGTGGTTGCTGTTGTGTTTGGTTTGTTGGGGGCTGAGTTGGGATAGTTTGATTAGTTTGTGGTTGTGTAGGCTGGGCTGGCTGGGTGGGCTGAACAGGTTGTTGAGGTTTGTACTGTGAAATGAAGATGAGCGAGACCAGTAAGACGGCTGCTATAGCAATGGTCAGAACTATTATTCTCTTGTCCATTTTAATCGCCGATTTCTAGTAACTGTTTTAAGTATATTTGCGTTATTCTCAGGGAAGAAAAAGGAAAAAAGTATTTTTTATTTAGGGGAAGATTTACTTCTTGACCTCGGTTCCCGCCTGTGTTTTTGGCTTCCGCAGGAACATCAGTGCGAGGATGACAATTATCAGTAGTGCTTCAACTATTACGAGTATGGTTAGCGTGCTCACCGTGCCCGATAAGGAGTCGACAGCTGCCTTTAAAGCGGTAACCTCGTTTTTAAGAGACTGAGTGTCTCCCTGTAGTTTCTGTATAGTGCTGCCCTGTGATGCTACTTGGGAGCTTAGTTGGTTAAGAGTATTTGTCAAGCTTGAAACTGACTGTGTAACGTCTCCAAGTTTCCTCTCGATGGGACCTGTTGTTATGAGTTTTACCCACCACTTGACCAGGTTTTGGACGAATTGTGGGCCGTCGAGTGGGACGCCGTAGTAGATGGATGACCATGCTGGCTCGTAGTCGCCGTA
>JAJHRM010000344.1 GCA_020832965.1 Thermofilum sp.
AGCGCGAAGGCTACGCCAAACATGAAGATGAAGGGGTAAACGCCGAAGATGAAGTTCCTCGCCTCCTCCCTGAAGCTGACAGTTAGGGGCGTGTTGTCCACGAAGGGCTGGACAAGTGGGTCGTAGCTTAGCATCGTAATTGTCTCTGCCTTGACGGGATAGTCGCTGAACTGTGCATAGTTGACTATTAGCTTGAACGTTGCGGGCCTGACGACTCTGCCACAGTAAGTAGCAATGGCAAAGCCCTGTGGAGCACGGGGCGGGGAGACCCAATAAAAGTAGGGGTTGTAAAAGGACGCGACAGGCCTTGTATGTTGCCCTTCCACCTTGATAAATGTAACCTTCCTGATAGTGTTGTTTACCTTGTCGAGAGACACGTATAAAAGGTTCCTATCGATGAACGTGTTGTTAATAACTCTTGCCGTCTGATTGAACCACTTGTTGAACGTGTCGCTGGCTAGCTTTCGCCACGAATCTACGTTCCATACGTAGTAAGACCTCGATGACGTTTCGACCTCAGGTTTCATGGTTGTCCCGTTTATCTCCACGAGCCCTGGGTCGACGACCTCAACTTTTTCAACGGAGCCGTATGCTTTGCCAAGGACACGGGTACAGTTTACTGTTACTGTGTAGTTCTTGCCGTCCCTTACTATGGTCACGTTTTTTGTGAACGTCGTGGCTTCGCCTACGCCCCACAGCCTTGCAATCATCACGTTCTGGGGGAACAGCGGGAAATAGGTGTAGTTGTACCACTTCGCCGTCTCGCCGCTTGTATGCTCAACTAGTATGCCGCTACGGCTATACCACGGCGTCGAGACATTAATGGGTACGATGCTGAATGCATCCGTGGCCACATAGGCATAGTAGCCCTGGTACGGATCCCAGAAAGCAACAAACCACTTTTCCCCGCTGGGCAGGGGCCCTTGTATAACTGGAAATGTAAAATTATTGCCGGCTAGTTCGGCAAGCCTCGCCAGGTCTGGGTAGCGTATCTTCTGGAGGAACATGTCGTCATACGTGTTAAAAGGTGAAGTTGTACTGGGCGGAAGCGGCTTGACAGTGAAGCTCCCGTTGTAACTTATGGGCTCTGCCCCAATAAATATTCTTGTAACCCTGTAGCGCCCCGTTAACTCGGGATAGCAACCAACAGGCCGAACCACTGTCCGGTTGGCCCTGTCGAGATCTTGGTACTCTACCACGGCGGGGAAGCCCGCATACACGTATGTGCCGTTGGGGAGTGGCGCCCCCGTAACGACATGTATGCACGTTACGCTAGGAACACCTGTTGGAGGCGGCTCTACTGTTACGCCTTTCACCTCGTAGGCCACGTTATTGAGCGCGAACGGCATGATGTAGCCGAGGCCGAGGCCTATGGCTAATATTGCGCCTCCGAGAGGCCTCGTCCTTTTAGAGGCAAGGAGCGCGAGGCCGATAGGCACAAGTACCCTAGCATATAGCCCTAGTTTGCCCAAGAACTCGTAGAACTTTCCGACCACGTAGAGTGCCTCCGCTATGCGTAGCGTAGCGTCCGCAACGCCCTTAATTAGGCCGATTCCGGCGCTAGCGCCGTATCCTATAAGTAGCGAGGCCCCACCCGTGAAGATTGCGGCCGCCCACGCTATGCCCTGTGCAATTATCTGTCCAAGGGCGGCGTAGCTACTTATCTGTAGAGCTATCGGCATCGTCCTGTTCGCGGCCTGTTGTGCCTTAATGCCGAAGTCGAGTGTAAGCGCGGGGCTGAAGAGCGTGTATTGGACGTTGAAGTTCTTCGCCGCGTAGTCTGCGATGTCTATAAGCATGAGTGGTAAAGCTACCATGAGGACGCCCAGCGAGGTGTAAAACCTTTCCTGGGCCTCTTTCGTCTTTTTTCTCAGGTACAGGTAGTAAGAATAGAGCGCCTCAAGGAAGAAAAGTACGTAAGCTATTATTACGGCCTCCTCGAGCATTATAGACCCCGAACCCTCGACACAAAAGTGTCTGCAAAGCCCCCTGCCGCCCGGCTCGCCGCCGCGGCGAGAGCAATAACTATGGCGCTCGCCACGGCTACGACGGTCGCAACTTCTGACAATAGCTTCCCATCGTTTACGAGGTCGATGAGCCTGTTTGTAAACACCTGTTTAAACGCCTCGCTGAAGACATCGATAATCCCGCTTGTATAGTTGAACTTCAGCTGGTACACAGAATCCAACACATAGTGCACGGTCCCGCCACTTATCGCGGCAATAGCTAGGACGCTGAAGACCAGGTAGGGGCCGATACTCCTGAGACGCTTTACACTAGTCATTGCGATGCCTATGCTTACGAGGAGGGATCCATAGTTCTTGACGAACTTCGTCAAAAATAGCATTGCAACGCTGAAATACAGGAGAAACTGCGCCATGAACCGTCCAAGCATAGCCGCACTAGACACGGTGCCAGCAAGAGGGCTAAATATGACAGTCAATGTGAGATCACGCTCAAGCAAAGCAATACTAAGCGTGTAATTTATGATCCTATTTACTGTAAGGCTCCAGTAGACCTCTGCAGTCCCAGGCGGAAGAATATTGATGTTCACAAGTGCCGCGGCTTCGATCCCAGCTATAGCTCCAAGCAACAAGATCCCGTAGCCTAAACTCTCAATGCTTTCAAATAGAAGGGAATAGCCCTGACTACGCTTCTCGGGGCTAGGCAGGTTCATGAGATATAACGCGTATGCTACCTCTATAACTATCGTGGCGAACGCTATGCCGTACCACTGCCAGTTCACCGTGAACCACTCGATCATATGGAAAATAATTATTTTTCATGAATAAATAATTTTTCCAGCCAGCAACCAGCCATAAAAACTAAATTTTTTTGTTGGCAACGCGCGCTGGCTACGCAAGAATCTACAAGAAAAAATTGTTTTACAGCCTGCCGTGCTAGGGCTTGAAGTTTAGGATTTTGTTGATTGTGTCGCTGAGAACGTTAAAGATTGGCTGTGAAACCAGCCCCCAGCCGAAGAGCAGGCTTGGGATCCACA
>JAJHRM010000345.1 GCA_020832965.1 Thermofilum sp.
CCAGAGCTAAACAGCCTCCTCCACTGCCTCCGCTAGACATTGCGAGGCTTGAAGAGCTGTTTGTTTGCGGGTCTGTGGATGTGGAGCTTCCCGTTGTGGTTCCCGTAGAGCGCCCAAGCTCTCCTCTCCTTATTCATGGCTACGAGTGCCGTTCCTTGCTTAATTTGACGGAGATCTCGGCTACATTGCTGTGCGTGGACGAGAATGCGGTTAACCATGTGTTGAAGATCCCTGCGAGGTATTACTTGCAGAGGAGGAGCGGAGGGCGAGACATTAGGAAAACTACATTCGGGAACTTTGGCCTAGAGGCGCGGCGGCGCGCGCGCCGCGCGTGAAAAATATATTAGTTTTAAAGGCACAATAGGTAAATTGTGAGTCTCAACGTCAAGTTGCTGGAGGCCTCGATGAAAGGTGATGTGAATACCGTTAAAGAGCTTCTCGAGAAGGGCGCCGACCCAAATGCACGGGATAGCTCGGGATGGACTCCCCTGCATACAGCGGTTACGCATGGCCACGTTAACGTTGCAAAGCTTTTAATTGAGTATGGAGCCGACGTAAACGCTAAGACTCTAAGAGGCTGGACGCCTCTGCATTTCGCTTCTGCGTTTAGAATGCCATTATTTGTTAAGCTATTGCTAGAGAAGGGTGCGGACGTAAACGCGAAGGACAAGGATGGAGCTACCCCATTGCACTTCGCGGCCTCGAAAGGCTATCTGGATATTGTTGAATTGCTTCTCAAGAGTGGAGCGGATCCAAGCATCGTAAACAGTTTAGGCCATCCACCAGCCGAGCTGGCTGAAATAAATGGGCATAGAGAGATCGCAGTGTATATTAGAGACTGGTCTAGGAACATTCTGAGTGGAACCTTCGAGAAACCCAGAGAAAACTTAAAGCCAACTGAGCTTATGAATAGACAAATATCCGCAGGTGGCAAGATAGAAATAGTTGACGTTGATTCCTCTAGCGTCCGCAGGGTTGGCGAGTGGAGCAAGCTGAGGATAATACTTAGGGGTAAAGGCGTTTTCACACTGAAGCTTGAAGGAGATGTAGACTACATTTCAGAGGATTTTTACAATGTTAATGCTGAAGCCGGTGTCGAGTTAGCCGTAAAGCCTAGGATACAGGGAGAAGTACCAGTAAAGGTAATAGCTGAAGCTAATGAAACAAAAGTCACAAAACTAATATGGTTAAAGGTAGAATCTCCAAAGACATGCCCAAGATGCCTAGCACCAATAGAGCCTGGAGCAAAATACTGCTGGAGGTGCGGCGCCAAGCTGGATTGAGTGTTTATGAATTTTATTGGATTCTGGGCGCGCTAAAATGAAACGTATTGCTAGGCTTTACGTCGCGTTCTACTTGGGTGAGAGCCCAAGCGTACTCTTCTTGCTTCTTCAAGAGCGCGCTCGCGCGATAGGAATTAATATAGCGATTTATTTCTTCTCTGCGGTATGAGTTGCGTGAAGTTGAAGGGTTTTATACTAACCAGCTCGTTGAGATGGTGGTGGTATGACCTACCATAGTTCTTTCAATTATAAGTGCCCTTCGTGTGGGTTGGAGTACGCGCCCTTCAGGAGGGGGGTTAAGTGCCCAAGGTGCGGTAGCGAGCCCAAAGAAGTCTACGACATGGTTTCAGAGGCGTTAGAGGCTTGTTTCTACCACGTGGGGATCTACGGGCGTGGAACCCCTCATGCCTACATCGTGCTAAGCCTGGGCGACCACTACATATACCTCTCCTGCATCTTCCTCGACCTCTACGTCCGCGAGCTCGTAGAGGGCAATGTAGACGCAGAGCGCTTCATTAGGAGGTTCCTAGCGAGCATAGATTTCAAAGGCCACGAGTACCTGGCAGACCACTACAAGGAATACTTCAGCGACCTCCTCAAGCGGTTTGATAAAGTTGCCAAGGAGGACGAGTGGGCGGCACAGCTTGTAAAGCGCGTCGAGAATTTAGTGTTCTTCGAAGCCCTCGAAGAGGGAGAACTCATGAAAGTTAAAAGGTACTTGGAAAGAGGTTTAGGCGTTGAGGTGAGAGACGAAGACGGCAACACGCCGCTCCACGTAGCGGCTAGCAGGGGGCACCTCCACGTCGCGAAGCTGCTAGTTGAAAGCGGGGCGGATGCGAATGCTAGGGATAGAGAGAGCAGGGCTCCCTTGCATTTAGCTGCCCTCTATGGCCATGCCGAGGTTGCGGGGCTGCTGATCGGGAGTGGAGCGGATGTGAACGCGAAGGATGCGCGTGGAGAGACTCCTTTACACCTAGCTGCAAGTCACGTTGACGTCGCGAGGTTACTGGTTGAACGAGGTGCAGAGGTAAACGCGGTAGACGAAAATGGCTACACTCCCTTACACGCGGCTGCTGCATCAGATAATGTCGACGTGGCAAGTTTACTGCTTGAAAGAGGGGCCGACGTGAACGCTAAGGATAAGAGAGGCGCTACGCCTTTGCACTAGGCTGGTGCTTTGTGCAACGTTAG
Source organism: Thermofilum sp. (assembly GCA_020832965.1). Next base: position 2,475 of record JAJHRM010000345.1, read on the forward strand.
GGTCGCGAGGCTGTTGCTGGAGAGGGGAGCGGATCCGAACGCTAGGGACGAGAGGGGCGAAACCCCCTTGCACTGGGCTGCTCTAAAAGGCTACGTTGACGCCGTCGAGCTGCTGGTTAAGCACGGGGCGGATGTGAACGCCAGGAACGGTGACGGCGACACGCCCCTCCACCTGGCTGCCGGCAAGGGGTGCAGTACCTCCTTCTCGGAGAGAGGCCTATCCCCTCCGATCTTCGAGAGAAGCAAGGTGGACTACGCCGGCGTCGTCAGGGTGTTGCTGGAAGGCGGTGCTGACCCCAGCATAAGGAACAATGAGGGCAAGACAGCGCTCGATATAGCCCGACAGTGGGTGCATGAAGACATCGTGGCAATCATGGAGGAGCACACGAAGTAAACACATGGGCTGCCCGTGGGAAGCTGCGCTGTTGAAGAAAATACCGGAAGACTTGTCACGTGAAACCTGATTCTGCCACATAACTCGTAGTCGTAAGGGGCTTTACACCAGTTTCGCTC
>JAJHRM010000346.1 GCA_020832965.1 Thermofilum sp.
TAAAGGAGGTCCAGAATAAGGGCGGCGGTAGCTACCGCTACGATGGAGAACGTTACGCATGCCATCATAAGATTAAAATCTCCATTTAGTACGCTTTCGAAAAGTATCCATCCCACTCCCGGGTAGGAAAATGCCACTTCTGTCATCATGGCTCCACTAAATATTCCTCCCAAGGAGATCGAGAGTCCGGTTACTTGAGGTAATAAAGAATTACGTATGACATAGTGAAATAAAAGTTTACGTGGATGCATCCCTGTAGCTTTGGCAAACTGCACGTAGTCTTCGGTCTTAACATTAATTACAAGCGCTCTCATGCTTAGAAACCACCACCCGTAGCCTACAATCACCAGAGATAGGGCTGGTAGGAAGGAATGGTACAAGTAGTTTGCGATGAACTCCAAGGTAAACGAAGGAGTGACGAGGACTGAATAAGCACCATAAAAGGGGAATAAGTGGATTGCATAAGCAAAGAGCATTACTAAAACTAAAGCCATTATATAGTAAGGTATGGGGTACACAACAGTTGCGAACACTCCTAAAGCTTTAGCCCATCTTTTTTCATTAAAGTATCCTGCTAACCCACCCAGTAGATTTCCGAAAAGCCATGATATAAGAGTAGAAATTAATAGCAAACCAATAGTCCAAGGCAATGATCGAAGGTATATCGAGATAGCTGGTGTTGGAAAGTAGATTAAAGAGGGCCCGAAATCCCCTGTTATAAGTCTTCTAAGGAATGTTACGTATTGTTCTAACAAGTTACCTTTAAGACCATATAATTCTTTCATAGATTCTATAAACGCTTCAACAGATTCAGGATCGTAATAGGCACCGTATTCTGAAAATCTGTTAATAACTGTTAAAATTGGATCTAGAGGCGTAAACCTAGGGATTAGGAAGCAAAGGGTTACTCCTAAATGTATTGTAAGAATATACACGCCAATTCTAGGTACTATGTACTCAGTCAGAGCGCCCATGGCCCTCGCAATGACCTTGCTTTTTAATGTAGTATTAAAGTTTTTCGTCGCCGTAGCGCGTGCTTCGCGCGTTAAGCTTATATAAGGGATATAAGAGGTAAAAAATGATGCGGGCAGAAAGAAGAAGGTCCGTAACGTTCGTCTCTGCTGCAGTTTTGATTGTTGCGGTTTTGATCGTTCCAACATTGCTTCCCTTCACACCTTTAGCACGCGCACAGCTACCCCCGGGAATACCGAGAGGTGATATTTTAGTGGTAAGATGCGAGTTTAGAAGCGCTGTGCCGGACGATATGAACATATGGAAGCCTGGTGTCACTAACCTTGCCGTAGGAGGGGCTCCTATATTCGAGCCCCTATGGTTTTTAAACGTTACGAACATGAAGCTCGTACCGATGCTTGCTTCCGCTCCCCCAGAGTACGAGGCTAATTTCACCATCATGCGTGTTCGCATCAGACCTGGTGTGTATTGGAGCGATGGTGTAGAATTCACTGCCGACGATGTAGTCTTCACCCTAAAGTTTCACTTGAACGTTACAGGGTTATCTGCATCTGCTTTTGTCCGGACTTGGGTTGAAGATGCTTATGCAGAGAATAAGTACACTGTTGTTATCAAACTCAAAAAACCCAATCCCAAGTTCCACTTGACCTTCACTACGGTTTTAGGTATTGGAGCTTTCACAATAATGCCTAAACACGTATGGGAGAAAGTTTCTGATCCGCTCACTTTCAAGTTCAACCCTCCAGTAGGTACTGGACCCTACGTTCTAGATACCTACGACCCGGCTGGGTACTGGGCTCTCTACAGGCGCAGAGACGATTGGGAGAGGAGCGCTACCGGGAAGGCCCTAGGTAAGCCCAAGCCAAAGTACATACTTCGTATCTACTACGCTGCCGACGATCCCAAACAGATAATAGCCATGTCTAGGCACGAGCTCGACTTCACAGAGCTGTCGCTGGAAATGTGGGATGCCATCAAGGCTGCCAACCCGTACGTTTCAGCCTACTGGCCGGGTTACCCCTATGCGTGGATGCAGGGAATATGCGATCATGGGCCCGTTTTCAATCTCGCTAAGTACCCCTTCAACATCACGGACGTGAGGTGGGCCCTAACTTTGGCTATAAACATTACTGAAGTGGAGGTTACGGCTTTAGATTGTAAAGCGCGTATAGCCACCTTCCGCTCTCTCTCTTTGCCTTACCTGCAACCATTCTACGAGCCTAAGCTTCTACCTTGGATCAGAAACTTCACTCTCCCTGACGGTTATAAACCATTCGACGAAACTGTAGCTTATAAACTAGCGAAGTATGCTGAAAGCAAAGGTTACAAATTGCCAGCGGATCCGGTTAAGATATGGGGGTTGGGCTGGTGGAGGTACGATCCAGCAGAAGCCGCTAAGTTGCTCGAGAAGCACGGGTTCTACAGGGACAGGGATGGTAAATGGCATTTACCCAGCGGTGAAGTTTGGAAAATCCGCTTCCTCATACCGACTTTCCACGTATTTGGTTCAAGAATAGGTTATGCCGTCGTGGAGCAGTGGAGGAAATTCGGTGTAGAAGTCGTCGATGAGGCCTTAGAGGCTGGCGTCTACTGGCCTAGGTATAACACTGGCGATTTCGACGTCATGGTTGCATGGCCCTTCTGCTCCGCTCACGTAGATACCTGGCAGTGGTGGCAAGGATTACACGTAAGGTACCTTAAACCCTTAGGTCAGGTAGCCACTAGCAACCAAATAAGATGGAATAGTACTAGGTTCAGTGAGCTTATGGATCGGCTGAGTGCGCTTCAGCCCGAGGATCCTAAAGTTATCGACCTTGTTGCTGAAGCTCTGAAGGTCAGCATAGAGGAGATGCCTGTCATAAACTTCTTCCTCGGAAGCAAGCTTATCGTGTTCGATACGTACGCATGGAAGAACTGGCCTACAGCTGATAACTGGTACTGGGAGCCTGCGTATTGGAACGTGCAATGGATTTTGCCCATACTCGTGAAGTTGGAGCCCACGGGTA
>JAJHRM010000347.1 GCA_020832965.1 Thermofilum sp.
TTTGGACTGTGCACTTGCCGCTTAGAACCTTTACGCCTGAGAATACTTGCTCCACCAGGAAACCGATCCGGGTTGGGTCTACCCTGAGGCTGGCTGTGGCTCCCTCGTTTTGCCACTCCCCGCCCTCAATAACGACTGTCCCGTACTCGCTGGTAACTCTAACCTTGTACTGCTTTGTCCACTGCGCCTTTAGGGTGTAGGGTTTGTCTACCTTGATCCAGACCTCGGAGTCCGTGCCCTTAACGTCCCCCGTCCAGCCTGTGAAGACCACTCGCGTATTCTCGTCGAGCTGGATTACTGTAGCCTTCAAGGCTACTCTTGCCTGTGAGCCCTCTGGGTACCAGCCGACTCCGGTCACGTCCCCGTAGTCTGTCTGTACCGAGACCATGTGCTCCAACTCGAATACCGCCTGGTAGCTGGCTGAGCCTGTGACAACAATCGTCTTGGTGTTGCTCGTGTCGCCATCGCTCCACCGCTTGAAGACGTACCTGGAGTTCTCACCAGCCGGGAGGGTTTTCTGGACGAACAGCGTGTGGTAGGATTCCTCGTCCCACCTGAAGACCATGCTCCCCCTATACTCGACCCCGTCAACAACGACTGGCAAGCCGCCGGGAATCGTGCTCACGGATACGGAGTACTTCTTCGACTCAACGTTGAAGGACGCCCAGTCGCTCGTGGCTCCAACGTAGTCCTCGTTTCCAGCCCAGCTCGCCTGGACGCTCCACTTCCCCACCTTGTTGGGGCTGAAGACGTAGCTGAAGCTACCCGTGCTAGTTGTGTCAACCTCCACAACTGTAGTGCTCCCGTCAGGCGAGACTATCTTCAAGGTCACACGTGCAGAAACCCCGGGACTAATTGAGCCAGTTATGCTGACCGAGCCTCCACGCTCCACGCTAGCCGGCGAAACAGAGACCGTGATCGACGAAGGCTTCTTCACCTTAACCACGTTAATGGTTATCGTGTTACTCGTGCAAATGAGGTCCCCCCACTCTGTGTACACCTGGAAGTAGAGCATGTGCTTTCCAGGAACATCACCATAAAAACTGCCTACGAGCACCCTGTTGGGTCCAGGAGCAGGATACGGGCCATAGTAGCCTGATGGAGGGAATCTCTTTAAAGTCCCATCGGGGTATCCTTCGTATAGAACAAGGTAGTAATTTGCAACTCCTACGTCCTCCCACCACAAGTATATGTACGTTGACCCCTGGAATGGTATCTCGTAGTCCCTCGCCCATATGGAGCACCTTCCAGATGGAGGGGGTCCTGGCATCATAGCATAGTTGAGTGCTTCTATGCGGTAAACGCTAAGGAGGAATAATAGCAAAATAAAAGCAAAAAGTTGCTTTTTATACATGGTTATTCACCTGTCAGATTAAAAAAGTATATTTATTCCTTACTACTAGTATTGAAGGTGCGCGCGCTAGGGTCATAGCCGCCCTGTTTACCCTATACACGAATCTCTCTTCGTACAACATCAGTATTTATTTGTCAAGGCACCTAATAAATTTTTCGTTAAGTGCGCACCTCGTTCCCGTAATTTTAAGGTTCTTCGCGGAGAACTCGGGTAGAAAACATTTCCTCGTGTATCTAGAGGATTTTAGGCAAAGCAACGATCTCACGCATGGCTTGTACGAGGTTGAAGTAGAGGATTTTGAGCTGCACTACGTGTCCAGTGCTGTTGAAGTCGAGGGCTCTAAGTCGTGGCATAAATTCGGCGTTGGTGTCCTAGATACCGGGGTTCGGATTCGAGAACAGGGTAAAGCTGTTGAGGGACGAGCATGGTGTAGATCTCATCGGATTGAGGGGGAGGAAGATTGCTCTTTTCGGTGTGGGCTTTCTGGGCACCAGAGTGCTGGCTAGGCTGAGCAAAATGTTCGACGAAGTAACGGTTGTGGATTACGACATTGTTAGGGAGGAGAATGTAAGCTATCAGGAGCTCTTCGCCGTGAAGGACGTCGGCATGCCTAAGGCTCTAGCTGCCTCGAGGAGAGCTCTGCAGTCCGCCCCTCTTTCAAGGATATACGTGGTGAACTCCAAGATCCCGTTGTACCCGCTTCCACCATCCGGGCTTGTCGAAAGCATAGTTGGGTGGAGTGACGTAGTTGTCACGACCTTCGATAGCTTTCTGCCTAGGCTTACCGTCCAGCTGGCCTGTAATAAGCTGAGCAAGCCGCTGATCGATGTGGGAGTGGGTCCCCAGGATGCAGAGGTGAGGGCATGGTGTAGGAGGGACAAAGCCTGCATAGCGTGCTATACGACAGGCTTTGAGGAGCTGCCTTCCAGGGAGATCTACGCCTCGGACCCGAGGATAGCGGAGCTCGCCTCAGATATTGTGGCGGTGTACGTCGAGAGGATACTTTCTGGCAAGGACGTTCCGAGCCTGACCAAGGTTGACCTAAACCTCAAAGTGGAGACCATGGATTACCCCAGGGATGAGAGGTGCACGGTTTGCGCGTCGGAAGTTCAGACGCAACTTGGTAGCTTTAAGCCGTGGGATAAGATAGGGAAAACAGTAGAGCTGAGACGCGGCGAAAGCATAAAAGTGCTGAGTGAAGATATAAGCGCATCATGTTTGAAGTATTGGGAGAGACTTGGATACAAATTGGCATGAAGGTAAGGCTATTTTCACGTAGTGCGCGCTTTAAGGAGTGATGAACCATGGGACGGTTGCGAGATTGGTGTAAAGTTTATTAGAGCTAGTCCTTACGGAAAATTTAATTAATATAAACAAGTGTTTGAAGTTATGAGAGTGATGAAGGGACAAATGGAGTTACTCGTGGCGTTCCTACTCGTAGTTGCGGTATTTGCCCTATATTTTTTCTTGGAGGGGGGTCTTAAATTGTTGGAATGGGGCTTCATTGTTGCCTTTGGTTTCGCTGCATACCTTCTGTTGCTCGTGATCTCCTATCTTCTTCTTTCCCACCCAGATGTGGACCCATCATTAGGGGCAAATTTTTTGGCTCTCAGCTTGGTAGC
>JAJHRM010000045.1 GCA_020832965.1 Thermofilum sp.
GGTACTGCAGGGGCTCAACCTCGCCTGGACCATCGCCTGGACCTGGATCGCCCACAACCCCCTGCCCACGCTGCTGCTGGCGGCGGCCCTCTACGCGGCATCCACCGCCCTCGCCGCGCACGTGGCAACGCTCTTCAACGCGTCACGGTACATCAGGCTCGCCTACACGGCGCTATCCCTAACGCTGCCAACCTTGGCGTCAACGCTTGCGGCAGCAGCGACGGTCGCGCTTGCTGGCAAAACCCGTGCCTAAGCCCAAGATCGCTCTAATAGGCTCCCGCGGCATCCCACCAAAGTACGGAGGCGCCGAAACCTTCGTCTATGAGCTATCCAAGAGACTGAAAAAACACTTCGACGTGTATGTCACCTGCGAAAGCGATCGCTTCGGCATAGACGAGTACGAAGGCGTAAAAAGAATCCACATCTGGGCAAAACATACACCGACAACAACAATCCCGATAATTTACGATGTAATCGCAACCCTGTACTTGCTCGCCAAAGCTAAAGATGCGAAGCTGTTCTACTATGTTGCGCCAGACGGCGCCTACTCAGCACTACTTGCGAAACTTGCTAGAAGAAAAACCATTGTCAATACAGACGGAATCGAGTGGAAAAGGCTACTAATTAGAATGAAGTTCGCGCTGCTGCACCTAAGACCGCTTTACCTGCTCACCGCTTTCGCCCTGCTCATCGCAGAATTCCTGGCATGCAAAGCACCCGATGCAACAATCGCGGACTCTCTCGCAATCAAGAAGTACCTTAAGCACAGATGGAAGCCAAAGAAGTTGGAGTATGCAGCATACGGTGCAAGAAAGCTTCCCCAAGTTAACGAGGAAAAACAGATGGAAATACTCGAGAAACTCGGGCTAGAACGTTTCAAGTATTATCTCACAATAGGTAGACTAGTAGCCGAGAACGGCATACATTTAGAGATAGAAGCATTCAAGAAAGTAAAAACGAACAACGCGCTAGTTATAGTAGGCCCATTAAACCCCCGAGACCCCTACGTAAGGTACCTAGTTAAACTGAAAGGGAAAGATTCCCGTATAAAATTTCTAGGAGGAATATATGATTACGAGATTGTGTACACCCTAAGAGCAAACTGCAGAGCTTACATCCACCCTTACACAGTAGGCGGAACAAACCCCTCTCTCCTCGAACAAATGCTCTACAGCAGGCCAATCATAGCCTACGACGTACCCTTCCACAGGGAAATACTCAGAGAAAAAGGTTACTACTTCAAAACAACGTACGAGCTGGTAAAAATCATTGAAAATATGGAGTCGAATGCTGCAACGTGCGATTATATAGAAAACCTAACGGTATTTTCGTGGGACTTCATAGCTAACAGATACATCAAAATATTTCGAGAAATATTAAGCAAGAAAGATTATTTCGCGAACATCTAGCAGCAATGAAAATAAGTATGATAATAGTTACGTACAATGGGCAAACTTACATAGAAAAATTGTTCCAATCGCTGCTAAAGGCGATCAGCCCGCAGCTAGACGTGGAGGTAATAGTCGTCGACAACGGCAGCACGGACGACACACTAAACCTCATCGAAAAATACAAAGCGGCGATGGGGGACAAACTGAAAATAGTAAAGCTTGGGAAAAACCTGGGCTTCGCCGGCGGAAACAACGCCGGCCTCCTATTCTCGAGCGGCGACCTAATCTTCCTCCTAAACCAGGACACCTACATCGACGAAAAAGCTCTCGCAGCCATCCACGAGCTATTCTCGAAACGCCCAGACGTCGGCGCCGCCCAGTGCCTCCTCCTCCAGTACCGGTACCCCAGCCTCCTAGACTCGTGCGGAGACATAATCAGCGAAGCAGGGTTCGGAATCATCGGCTGCTGGGGAGAGAAAGCAAACGGGGCGTTGAAAGAAGTAAAGGAGATACAGCTGGCGAGAGGCGCGGCGCTAGCAGTGAGAAAAAGCATCTTGCAGGCGTCGAGGAGGATACACGGCACGTACATCCCAACGTACTTCGTAGCCGGCGGCTACGAAGACTGGTACATATCCCTTTTCACCCGGCTACTCGGTTACAAAGCGGTCCTAAACCCTTCGTGCATCGTCTATCACGATTCGCTAACGCGGAGAAAACACAACCCCTATATCGTATACAACGCTTTACGTTTGTTCATAGAACTAAACGCACCAACAAAAATGCTCCTAGGAAGAATATTTTTCTCGATCATTTTCGACATTTTAATAAGCGAAAACAGAAAGAACGACACTCGCATGCTGCTCTCCGCTTTAAGAAGCGTTACCCGCTCCATAAAAGAAAGCGCCAGGCTCAAATACTATGCAGAGGCCGCGGCTCGATTTCGGGGAAGGAGACTCGGCAGCCTATGGAAACCGAGAACTAGTGCGGCAGCCTGGTTGCGCTGGTATCTGACTTACCTACGATGTTCATTTAATATATGAAGCAAAACCAAACTAATGATTCTGGAGAATCTTATTGCAACAGAGTGGTAGCGGTGGTAGTGACCTACAACCCTAATTTGATGCTTTTCGAAAAATGCCTAGCCAGCATTAGAGAACAAGTTTACAAAATCGTTATAGTGGATAACGCATCGAAGAACGTTGAGAATATAATAGCCCTAAGCAGAAAGTACGGATGCGATTTTATCGAAAATGGCTTCAACGCCGGAGTACCCTACGCACTTAAACGCGGCGTCGAATACTCGCTTCGCTACGCCCCTACGTGGATACTATTTCTGGATCAGGATAGCGCTGTCAACGGCAGCGCAGTGACCAAGGTACTAAAGTTGTACGATGCTCTGCCCAATCACTTAAAGGCGCGCATCGGCATCCTGGCTTTAGGGCAGAGAGGGCCTTCCAATCTCTGTAAAATGAGGGAAGTAATCTATCATACTTTTTCAGGTACATTAATTAAAGCAAACATAGCTGCGATCATACCATTTAGAATAAACTTCTTTCTAGATCAGGCCGATTTCGATCTATACTCTAGAGTAAGAGAATATGGTTTTAAAACTATACTGGTAGAATGCAAACTTATGGATCATAGAATCGGTATCCCAATTAACATTCCGGCTTTATTTAAACTAAAGAAATTGTTTATGAAAATTTTAAAGAAAATTCGAATAAGTAATTTGGGCAATATAGTGATTTCGGATGAAATTTCAAAATCCATAAGTTATGAAAATCCGCAAAGATTTTATTACATTGTTAGGAATTCATTAATTCTGTTAAGGGAGAAAAGAAAAGATATAATCGCATTTGTTATAGATATTTTCTGGATTACATTGGCTGTACTATATGTTGATGGTTTCAAAAAGTTTTTGCACTCATTTATCCTAGGATTAGCACATGGTCTATTTGGAAAAGAAGGTTATTTAAAGATTTTTGATGGTAAAAATCAAAAATAATAAAATTATCATTATAAGTGGTTATGATTTTCCTTTTACCGGAGCTCCTTGGAGGCGAATTGAATATTTTGCCAGCTTTATTAGTAAACAGATGGAAGTATATGTTTTAGGTGCGTTATCTCCTTCTAGGAATTTATCACAAGTGTTTAGGAAGGCAAAAGGGATAGTACATGATACTTTCGTTATCCTTAATTTGCAATGGCGCATTAATTATTCTAATTGGTTTATAGAAATTTTTAACATATTGGGCACGATCCCTGCACTATTCGCTTCACTAGTATTAAGGCCCAAGATAGTATTTGTATCACTGCCTCACTTAGAGCAGCTACCCACCGTGTATATCGCAGCTAAGTTAATGAATGCGCGCCTCATCGTAGATGTGCGGGATCCCCTAGAGTACTGGCTGAATTGGACGAAAGGTTTCACTAGAAAATTTTTCGCTTTAATAATTATGATTAACTATTCTATTATGCGACGAGCTGACATGGTCGTAGCAGTCACTCCCAGTTTAGTAAGTTTGCTAGCAAAGCAAGGAGTGCGTGCACGACTCGTGATGAACGGTGCTGATGTGCGAGTTTTTCAACCGTATCCACATCATGAAGCCAGGAGGAAGCTCGGCCTGAGTGACGATGCTGTAGTTCTCGTTTTCAGCGGGCGCTTAGGCGGCTACTACGACGCTACCCCCCTTCTCCAGGCGGTAGCTAAATTGCCAAATGTGCTCAAAAAGAAAGTGGTATTCTTGCTCGTCGGGGGTTTCGGAGACGTAACTTATGCGAAGAAGTTCATGCAAGCAGCGAAGGAGCTACGTTTAACTAACAACATAAAGGTTCTGCAGCCGATACAAGATGCGCGCACGCTGGCAGAGATCCTCTCGGCCGCGAACGTAGGGACTATCACGCACGTGACCTCGGAGCTGTACGACCCAGCAATACCAGCGAAGTTTTACGAGTACTTAGCTTGCGGGCTCCCTGTTATAGCGTTGACTAGGCGCGGCTCGGAGCTCTGGAGGCTGATCGCGAAGTGGAAGGTGGGCTTCGCGTGCGAGCAGCACGACCTCGATTGCATTACGAGAACTTTGGAAAAAATCTTTGACGAAAGCACAATGGAAAGCATCAGGACTAACGTCCTTCGCGTAAGACCCCTTATCGATAGGCGCCGGACAGCTGAAAAGCTGTACAGTTTGCTCCGTGAACTGTTAGAGCCCAGACGGGACGCTTAACCCTTGGCTATGAAGGAAGCTGTCGGCTCTGCAATACGCGCTGCTTTGAGAAGCACGATCCTGCCAGCATTGCTAGCGGTTTTACTTGCGTCCTTGCTATCCTTCGCTGTTGCCACCTATATCTACTACCCGTGGCCCGAAAAACTGGTGATGCACTCCTCGTTGGTCGCGCTTTCCTTTTTCATTGCCGTTCGGAGGCCTGGTAGGCAGTTCCGTATCCTGCTGCATTTGCCGCGGGAAGCTGTCACACTTGCGCTCGTAGCAGGCTTCGCCGCGTTGATTGCTGCGAACATCATACCGATTCCCTGGCTGGCGCTGCCCCTCGCGCTGGTGTACGCTGCCCCGGTAGTCGGAGTTTCGTTGGTAGAGGCATTAAAGCTCAGAGGGATTTTTGACGATGTACTAGGCTTCGCATTATTTTCCTTCATTATCGGTTCGACGTACTTCGGAGTTATAGTGTCAGGTGCTTCCCTTCTCTTAGGCTTCCCGGCAAACCGCTACGCTGCGTTGGTGCTCGCAGCTTTGCATACCTTCCATCTTGTTAGCATCTATTCGAAGAAAGTTAGAAGACAATCTATTGAAATTAAAATGAAAGGTGACAGTCTTTTGCTCATGTGCTCCTGGTTAACGCTTATTTATAATTTCTTCTCGATATACTATCCAAATGATGTGTATCTTCCGGGCGAGGATATGCTGCGACACTACATGTGGTCAGTAAACCTCATTAGAAACCCCTGGAAATTTCTAAGCCTCAGCCCCGATAATTACCTTGTTTTTCACGCGTTCGAAGGGGGACTCATGCTTTTGGCGAACTGCTACGACGCCCCACCTCTTAACAGCGTTCTCCTGCCCGTAGCTCTCTTGAGCACGCTGGCGCTAGCCCAGCTTACCGCTAATGTCGCCGGGAACCCCGCATCCAGAAACATAGCGCTGATACTCCCGCTCGTTTTCTCGGGTTTGGGCTGGCTCTACCTCCTCCTCAACAGGCCGACGAGCTCTGCGGCGTACTTCACAGCTCTGGTCAGCGGTAGCGAAAAAGTGCATAGAAACTTAATGTACATACAGTTTCCGCTGATGTGGCCCGTACCTCAGCCTCTCTCTGTTGCTGCATTCCTCCTTTTCCTGTCCCTCCTTCTTAAAATGTTTGAACTGCGGGGTGCGCTTCCCGGATCTGCTGCCGCAGCCGGCTTGCTGATGTTCTCGATGCTGTCCACGCACCCCCCGCAGGGTGTTGTGGCGGCGGCGCTCCTCGCGCTGTTGGCGCTCCTCTGGGGTAGAAGCCTCTCTAGCGCCCTGAAGCCTGTCTCTTTAGGAACGGCCGTGGGCGCGCTCGCGGGGGGCGCGCTCAATATGGCGTCGGCTCTCCTCGCCCTTCAGGGTACGCCCAGCTTACAGAGTCTTATGCCGCTGCGCGCTGCGACCTTCTTCGCGCCAGCCTTGGCAGCGGTAGCCGCGTTTGTCCTCAGCTCTTTCAGTGTAGGGTTGGAGCCCTTGCTCGCGAGGCTGACCAAGCGCTTGCGCGCGCGAGCCCCTGTAGCGTCGGCGTTGGGCACCTTCCTGCTAATCCTGGGAGTCTCCGTCGCCTTAGATCCCTCCAACACTTTCGCTACAAGCAGAGCGGATCCTGGAGGGGTTGTGGGTCTGGTGCCCTGGTTCATGTACACAGTTTTATTGGGCGCAGCTCTACCGCTAGGGTTATACGGTTACGAGCTATTAGCTCGCGAAGGGTCGAAAGCTCCAGTCGCTGTGCTGGGTCTGCTCGCGGCTTTTGCCGTCGCCGTGGGCAGAACTCTAAGTTTTCTCAACGCCTCTGGGATCGACACGGGCTACTGGGGTGAAAAGAGGTTTATCCTTTTTGTGTACATCGCGCTGGCGCTGCCCGCCGCCTACGCGCTGGAGCGTCTCGTTCGCGGCAGATCTTTAAGGGCTGTCGCACTCAGCCTTCTGCCGGCCTTTCTAGCAGTTAATACATCGATATGTGCCTCGTACTGGGGCATCGTGAGCGAGCGCTGGAGGATAAACGATGCCGAGAAGGCGGCTTTCGATAAGCTGGGCGAACTGCTCTGGGCTAACCCGAACCGGTGGGTCTTGTCGCCCACTTTCCGCAGCAGGGACGCGTCCGCATTCGCAGCGCCGATCTACTACGCCTTCTCGGACCCCTCCTACGCCTGGCAGTGGCAGGTTCCTGAGCTCTCGCTTGTCGCATTCAGAACTAGGAACCTCGACTCGCCCTACTTTTACATCAACTGGGTGACGGACTCGCAGCCCGCCCGCTCCGGCTGGATCGGCAGGATCCTCCTGCCCCGCCTGCCCAAGCTGTTCAGCGTGGGCTCGATCGACGTGTACGACGCGCCGCCGCTGGCGCCGCCGCTCCCCAACGGCAGCATGGCGCTCGCGATCCCGCCTGTCTGGGACGAGTCAGTCGACAAGGCCTACCTCCTCCTCTCGCTGGCAGGCGTGAACTTCACGAGCGTGCTCGAGATCGACCCCGCTCTCTACAGCTACGGGGTCATCGTGGTGCCTTACGACCCGCTGGAGGAAACTAGGATAGTTACCGTTGATCTGCTGAAGACTCCGGTTGCGTTCGCCAGCGGCGCTGTGCAGATAAACGTGGACTCGGTCGTGCTCGGCGACCGCTCGGAGAAGCTTAATAACATTGTTGTGTGGCGAACCCCCTTCTTCCTATCCCCTGAGGCGTTTAACGCTACCATAAAGTTCGAGATAGGAGAGTATAACTCGGAGACATTGAACTATTTCTTCTTCATTTACGACTTCCGGGATGCGAAGAACTACAAGTGCGCAGGGGTGATGTTCACCGAGCAGAGCCAGGTGTACGTGCTCAACTGTTCACTCACAGAGGGAGACGTTATTTGCTCGCCGCCTTGGTCTGGCGTTTTAATAGGAAGCGATGTTAACGTTGCTGGAGATCATGTGATGAAAGTTAGCCTTGATGCCGCGAATAGAAGGCTCTGCCTAACCTTCGACTCGCTGAAACCCGCTTGTTTTACTGCTGGCTATTCCGGAGGGCCTATGGGCGTGCGCGCCGACAGATTATGGCTAGTGAAGGTAAAGGGCATAGTGCTCGAAGCTCGTGAAAGGAGGTTCATAGATAAAAAACGCCTTGAAGCAGGAAACTACACTCTTTTAGCTCTAAAAGAAGGATTAAACACGACGTTCGAGGTAATGCTAGGAAATACCAGAATTAATTACATAAAGTTTGCAAGAAATGAATCGGCTCTAAGTTATTCAATAAAATTTATAAGTGAAATACTTGCTAAACGCAGAGAAAAAAACGTCTACTTTAATTCTGGAAAGTATTATAGCGAAATTTCATACTCTAATTTAGCATCTAGTAAAGTTATTTTGCACAATTTGACCATAATATCCCCAAGCGTAATAATTATTCCCTCGAGCTTGCTTAAACTGTATATGCCATTTGATCAACTCGTGATTCGCGATATCAGTTATGTGGTGATAATGGGTTCGCCTGGAATACCTTTCAGGTTGTTTTCGGATTTCGCTATGCTGGAATCCGGCTTAGGTTTCTACACGGTTGCCGAAATGAGTAAGCTGCACGTTGTTAGCGCAAGGGTTTTCATCCACTTCAGCAACGGTAGCTCCTTGCAACTAGAAGGAAACATGACCTTGGAGGGAAGATTTCTGGCTCTCGCGAGAAGACCTGTTTTTACTGCTGAGCAGATTGTGGTGAAGAAGGTGATCGGGCAGTCCCTGCTATACCCCTACATAGCTCGCGATTTGCAGGTGCACGGGAATGTCACGCTCAGGTTCCTGGTGGGAGATTCCTCTTTGCTGTACTTCAAGGTTGATGCATTGAGGGCTAAGGTGGTCTTTGAACCTCCACTTGATGTTTACTCAGAATGGGAAGCAGTACCGTTGCTGTTAAAACATCTACCTTTAAGCTTTGCGTTTACCGTACTCGTGCTTAGTTGCGGCAAGTTCTGGCGCTCTCGTGTGCTTCGTGTACGTGATCTCCAACCTGCACTGCAGTTAGGGCACACGATTGACGGGTAACACTTGAACGTAACACAAAGCCGCGCGCTAGTGCGCCAAACAAGCTTTAAAAGATGATAGCGGCGATCTCCTTCCGTGAGATACGCGGGTCTCGTAATTGGTATGCTCCTATACCTTCAGGAAAGCGTAGCATGCGCTTACATTAAAATAAAATACTTGCCTAGAACGCGCATAATAGTTATCTTTGCTGTTTTTGCAATTTTTATTATCCTTTATTCTTTCTTACTAGCATATCAAACTAATACAAATAAAATAGTTATATCTATCAATAAAGCAGTAACATCGATCAATGAAGTTCCAGCCAGATTAAATTGCGAGTATTATATTGATTTAAATAAATATTTTCTCCTCATAAGATTTACTATCGATGATGTAAATAAACTTGATAAAATAATTATTCGTATAAACTCGAGCTGTGTAGCGAACATAGCAAATGTTGGAATATTTTCAGAATCAACTATATTGAGAACTGGTTACAATGAGCTTACTATTCCAAGATGGATTTTCAATTGCTCAAATCCAACGGGTCCGCTAACTTTTGAAGTTCTTTCAAAAAGATATCAAAAAGTTCAAGTAATCTTCCATAATATAACAATTCACCCATATACCCTTCCAAAAGGTATAGTAGTCTTCACATTTGATGATGGTGACCCAAGTGTATATACCATAGCAAAACCAGCTCTGGAAAAGCATGGTTGGAAAGGGGTGGTTTTCATAATAACTAAAGGAACACCTTGGCGATTTTGGAAGGAACTCTATGATAATGGATGGGATATAGGTAGCCATACAATGACTCACCGACGGCTTACAAAACTAAGTGAAGAACTGTTAACATACGAGATTAATGAAAGTGCAAAAGTTATGATTGAGCACGGTATTACACCTTTTTATTTCGCCTATCCGTACGGGGATTGGAATGAAACAGTAATTGAAAAAGTTAAGAAAGTATACAAAATGGGATTCACAATAATTCCATGGATTAACCCATATCCTTTCATTTCTCCTTACAAAATTTACAGAATCACGGCTGATGGACGCAATATTTCGGAAGTGGAAGCGCTTGTTGATAAAGCAGAAAAAGAAAAAGGTGTACTTATTCTTCTCTACCATAAGATAACGGAAACCAAGCAACCAGGTTACTGGTCAAAGGAGGAGTTTGAAAAATTATTAGAATATTTAGAAAATAAAAGAGGAAGCATCGAAGTTCTAACAATAAGTGAACTTTTGGAGAAATATCCGTCCTGATTTTGGCATAACATTGATTTTTTCTCTTGCATCTCCCAGCTCAAGTATATCAGGATATTGTAACATGGATATAAGATCACATATTCTCAGCTTCTCAGCAACTTTATTAGAATTTTTATATTAAGCAATTTATTAAACAAGTGCATATTGCATATTAAAGAATCCATGGGATACCAAAGGAGAAGCGCTATGAATCTGCTTGTGGTTTCGGCTGCAGTAGGTAGGAACCCGCAAGAACTCGCTTTCAGCTTTGTGCTTGATGAAGCTATTCGGCTGGCGAAACATGGCCTGAACGTTTCAGTTGCGCGCTTCAGGTTTGAAGGCGACGCCAGGGCATACGGTGTCAGCTTCTACGATGTGCGCAGGAGCCAGCTACTCAAGCTGCCGCTGAGGTTAAACAGGCTCGCGCACTACCCAGTTAGCGCTCTATTGCGCTCGCCGCTTTCGCTCTACTCAGAGCTGCTTTACAGCAAGCACATCGAAGAACTCATAAAGAGGCTTGAGCCCGACCTGCTACACGCTCACTTCGCCTACCTGGAAGGCTGGGCCGCCTACTTAGCTAAAGTTGGGCTCAGGCAGCGCATACCCTTAGTTGTTACTCTCCATGGTTACGATATTCTCGTCGAGCCATCCGTAGGGTATGGGATTAGGTTAAGCAAGCGTTACGAAGCGCTGGTAAAGAAGGTTTTGAATGCTGCAAACGCAATAATCGTTGCTAGCAGAGCAGTTTTCAACGAGGCTGCAAGCTTAGTAAAAGACGTAGGGAAAATTCACCTGATTTCTAATGGGGTTGATACGAAAAGATTTAACCCTGCGCTAAATGGTAATATCATAAGGAAGCGGTTTGCCGTCGAAGATAAGCAAGTAATCTTTACTTTAAGGCATCACAGTCCGCGGTACGGTATAACTTATTTGCTTTTAGCCGCTAAGCTGGTTTTGGACAAGAGGAAGGATGTTGCGTTTATCATAGGTGGGAGCGGTCCTTTACTAGACTACCATAAGATGCTTACGAGAAGATTGGGTATTTCATCTTGCGTATTTTTCACCGGCAGAATTTCACAAGAAGAGCTCCCCCTTTACTACGCGGCGAGCGATGTTGTCGTTGTTCCTTCGTTGCAGGAGGCTTGGGGTCTTGTGGCGACGGAGGCTATGGCTTGCGGTAAGCCGGTGGTCGCGAGCAGGGTGGGCGGGCTTCCGGATCAAGTTATCGACGGTTACAACGGCTTCCTTGTTCCGCCGAGGGATTCTAAAGCGCTAGCGGATAGG
The DNA here is from genome assembly GCA_020832965.1 of Thermofilum sp. The sequence continues at coordinate 11,159 of JAJHRM010000045.1, forward strand.
ATCCTGTACCTTCTGGAGAACCCCTCAGAGGCGAGGAGGATGGGTCTCAACGGGAGAAGGCTGGCTGAAGAGCGTTTCGACATCGAAAAAAGAGTCGATAAGATAGTGAAGCTTTACAAAGAGCTTGTAGAGAAAAGCATTGCCATCTAGATTGCCTAAATTCATTATCAGGCTTTTGATCAGATCGTTTGTCTGGCTAAGACTGCTGCGAGCTTTCAAAGGATATACGCTGAGGAGCGAGCTTAACCTCTTGCTGTCCGCGCTCTATGACACGCTCTTCTATACTATTTCAGGCGCTGCGCTTAACCCGAGACTTGCGCTGGAAGGGGTCTTCATCTTTAAAATTAAGGGTTTGGGAGTTGCCGCTATAAGGGGTGGTACGGATGACTTCTATTACCTGCTCCCTGGCCGCGAGGGCGACGTGGACGCGTTCATCAGATCTCGCTTGAGGGAGGGGGTTGTTTTCGTCGATGTTGGAGCCAACGTCGGTTACTACACGCTGGTCGCCTCGAAGTTCGTCGGGGCGGTGGGCCGCGTGTATTCTATTGAGCCGGTTCCCTCCACAGCAGCGGTTCTCAGGGTTAACGTCAAGCTGAACGGGTGTAACAACGTGGTGGTGCGCGAAGTTGCGGCGTGGTCTGCGCGAGGAAGGCTTGTGTTGAAGATCCCCGCTTCGATGTACGGCTACGCGTCCGCCGTGCGGGAGGGCGCGAGCGTAACCGTGGACGCGTCAACCCTAGACGATATTTTGCGGGATGAGTCTTCGATCCAACTCATCAAAATCGATGTTGAGGGCGCAGAGTTAGAGGTTCTCAGGGGTGCTCAAAGCGTGCTTCGCAGAACGCGCTACGTGGTTCTCGAGCTGTCGCGTAATGCCAGCGAGGTTTTGAAGATGCTTCTGGGCGCGGGATTCACGTGCAGGAAAGCGCGCTTCACTACATACATCCTATGCGAGCGGCGGGAGCGTGAAGGCGATAGGTGCTCATGAAGTTCTTTCTGCGGCGCGCGTCAGACTACTTCCTCGGCGTGGGGAGCGACTCTCACGGGTACTTGGACTTGATGCTGGGCGGCGTGCTCGTGGCCATTAAAACCGGTTTCAGAGTCGCGCACGTGGAGGCTGGCTTGCGGTGTTTAGATATGTTGATGCCGGAGGAGGTGAACAGCAGTGTTGTGGATCACGTTTCGCACATGCTCTTCGCGCCGATGGAGAGCGCCCGGAGGAACTTGCTGGCGGAACGCGTGCCCGGGACCGTCCACCTTACGGGGGATGTGCACGTGCGCGCGCTTAGGAAGTGGCTCCCTGAGGCGGAGGAAAGGTCGCGCGTGCTAGAGCGGCACGGTCTCGAGCCAGGCTACGCGGCGGTGACGGTGCACCGAGCGGAGAACGTGGACGATCCCGGCAGGTCCTCCAGGGTTGTCCGTCTCGTCGCGGGTCTCGCGGGGCGCGCTAGGGTTGTGTTCCCCGTGCACCCAAGGAGGAGGAGGCGCCTCGCAGAGGCTGGTCTATGGGAGGCGCTGGCGCGGGGCTGTGCTGACGAAGCCGTAGGTTCATCTGGACTTCCTGAAGCTCCCAAGGACTTTTTTGGCTTTCACGGACTTCTGAGCTAAGCTTTTAGGTGGTAAGCAGACGTTGAGCGTGGATCGTCGATGAAGGAAACCTCTTTCGTTTATATCATAAATAGGCTTAAGGGAGAGAAACCGGAACTCTATTCTGTTTTTACTGCTCAGGAAGAATACAATTGGCCTTTCCGTGATAAACATGGACGTTTTCTAGCTCGTTATACTGGAAGAATACCTTATGAATGTGAAGTTTCAGATTTCTTATTAGATAAAGGTTTATTGGATATTGAATGGCCAAAGGGAGCACGCTTTGCTGTTGTTTTAACTCATGATGTGGACTTCTCGCGCATGGGAAAGATTTACGCTATGAGTTCATTGATAAAGGCTGCACGTCAGGGTGGTCTTAAAGATGCGAGTAAAAGATTTGCGGGAATATTTAGCAAAAAATATGATCCATTAATGAACTTTAGACGCATAATGATGATAGAAGCGGAGAATAATACTAAATCAACATTTTTCTTTTTAGTTAATAAGAAAGATTTTGGTGGCAGTAACAATCTTGAAGAGTTGGTAGATGAAATAAATTTTATTGTAGATAAAGGTTGGGAGATAGGTTTACATACAGGCTACTTTTCATACGATGATCCGAATAAGATAGCGAGTGAGAAGAGATTGCTTGAAGATGTAGCGGGTTGTAAAGTTAGAGGTGTGAGAAACCATTTTCTCAGGTTTTTGGTTCCGAGAACTTGGGAGGTTCTCTCCGAGTTTTTCGACTATGATTCAACGTTC
>JAJHRM010000046.1 GCA_020832965.1 Thermofilum sp.
TAGTCTCTAGCATCAATGCCTGAACCATGCTTGATTAATAGCTCAGCGACTTCCCCATTTTTTGCATAATGTAACGGAGTTGCTCCATACTCATTTCTAGAGTTCACGTCTGCTCCATGCTCTATCAGAAGTTGGGCAATATGGACATTGCCTTGAGACGCTGCCTTGTGCAGAGGAGTTGCACCCCTGCTATCCCTAGCGTTCGCGCTTGCACCCTTCTCCAGGAGATATCTAACTTTAACAATATCTCCTTTTTCTACAGCCCTAATGAGTTCCGAATTTAGATTTGCCGAGACTGTGACAGGAGGAGGTGGTGGAAGAGGCGCGGGCATATTAAAACTTTGGCTCATTTGAGTCTGTTTTTTATGTTCTTTGATTTCTAGAGGCAAAGTGAAATCAAGAGAGGATGCAGTTTCACCTTTAAATTCTTCCATAGTCACTACGCGCTTGATGTGGTAGTAACCAAAGGTAATTAAAGGTGTGAATATCGCGCCGTTTATTGCGACAGATAAGCTTATCAACATGTAAAGTTCTAGCGGAAGGACATCTCCCGTTATACTGTCAATAAGGATAGCAAAAATCAGGGTTATAAAAGAGCTAAGTACAGCGAGTAGTGCACACAATAGTAACCCGGCGGTCTCTCTTCTCTTCCTTTCTGGCAGGGCGCGGGCTGCTAAACCCATAAGCAAGCCTTCAAGGCCTAGACTTAGCTCTACACCAGGCGATAATCCTCCTTTAATAGAAAAGAGAGATAGCGCGCTCGCTAACCCAATTGTGAAACCTGTTATGGGTCCGAAAACGTAGCCAAAGAACATGAGAAAAGCGACACCTGGCCAAAGACTTATACTTATATCGTAAGAGCTAACTCTAAAATGGGAAATAATATGGGGAATAAAAGGGTAAATTATATCGAAAAAAATACCTAAAAAGATTAAAAAGAGAGTACCAACTATTATCACAACTATTTGAGACTTGATAAAGTCTGTTCTGGTAGAATGACTTGGGCCCGGGAAGGGACTCGTCATACTCATGCCTGATTTTATCATTAGAAAATGTATAAATTAAGCTTTTGCTAATTTCAATTAGGCTGGAGCGAGTTGTGCGCACACGTTTCTTAGCTCTTTTATGTTCTCCCCTTTCTGCTTTGTCAGTGATGATGGAGTTCATCACGGAGAAACTCACTTCAGACTCTGTGCACAAGCTGGGGGGCTAGGAGAATTATGTGTTTAAATCCTTCTGTATTCTAGTGGAAACAGGGTTGGAGGAAAGGAAAAGTTGGAAATCGTTTCGTAGGGGTAACCTCAAATGGGGAAGATTACATGTGTGGATTGGAGATTTAACTGTTTGAGAGCGGATTTGCTCTGTGTGTTTAGCTTTTTCGCAAAAGTATGGAGGAGAGGTGGCTGTGTTGTTTAGAGGGTGATTATGGTGGCTACGTAGTCTGGGAGGCGCTGCCAGTCTTTGTCTAGCGTTATGATGCCTAGCTCTCCCTTTCTGGCTGTTATTGCATTGAGTGCGTCTCCGGGATCTATGCCTCGCTGTAGAACCAAGCTAGCAGCCTCCCTGAGCTCAGGAACCGTAAGCTTCTGCTCGAGGACCTCTATTCCGAGCTCTAGGAGTGTTGAGGGGAGCAGCTCGACTAGGCGCTCGTATCCCCTGGTCCTCTTGGCATCTCCTTCAGCTAGCCAGAGGTTTCTTGACTCGAGCGCCCAGTTGAGGTATTCGAGCAGGACGATTGGGGTGATGTACAGCTTCGTGTTGAGGGTTCTTAGGGCCCCCAGTTTCCTGGAGGCCGGGACGCATGTGTCTACTATTGCCCCTCTGCGCTCCTCCAAGCTCTAGCGCGCGCGCGCTATTTTAATAGTTGCTACTTTATAGCAGTGCAGCATGCTTGCTTGCGATGAGCATGAGGTTTAATGAGCTTAGAGGAAAGGTTAGGATAGGGTTCAGCGTGGATGGAAACAGGTACATAGTAGGTGAACCGTAATGTTCCTGTTTTTTCTAACGAAGTTTTCGCGGTTATTAAAGATAAAAGTGAGTTCACCGCTATTTTTCGAGAAGGAGCTGACTTACAAGTCATTTGCGGAGAAAAGTTTTTCAAGATAATAACTTTTGAAGTGAGGCTTCCATTTGAGTTGACAGGTTTTCTTTCCTATGTCTCTACGCTCTTAGCAAATGAAGATATACCCATTTTTGTTATTTCTACCTATTCCACTGACCATTTACCTGTTAGGGAAGAGCGCCTGGATAAAGCGGTAAAGGTTTTGCAGAAGAATGGCTTTGTTTTGACGCAAGGACACCAAGCTTGACTTTAGTTTCTGTAAAGCCACGCGCAAGCGCGAGCGCGCGAATGGTTGTGCTGCAGGTAGGTCATATTGCTTTTATCAGCCTGAGTAGTATTGGTATGACTGTTGCCCCCCATATCGTCAGGATGATGCCTACCGTCCACTTGAAGTTGCTGTACATCTCTCTTCTTAGCTGGGCTATCTCCCCCCTCAACTGAGCTATTTCCTGATTTATTTCCCCCCTCAGCTGTGCTATCTCCCCCCTGACTTGACTTATCTCTCCCCTTAGCTGTGCCATCTCCCCCCTTAGCTGTGCTATTTCGTTCCTCAGCTCCTTTATGTCCTCTTTTTTAGCTACGTCGGGTAGGATGGAGTTCAGCATGAACAGCCTCACCTCAGGCTCGGAAACGATGAGCTCCGCAAGCCTAGTTTTTAGTTTCTTGTTTGCTTCTATTTCCTCTATTACTTTCTCGGCGAGAGACGTCTGCATTTTGCTTCATTTAATGGGGAGGGATGGGATATATAAATTCTGCTTGGGAAAGTTTGGGTGCGGGGTTTTGGCGGCTTTATGGGGTCTGGGCGGGGTTACGTGTTGTGTTTTACTGGGAGGCGGGGGTGGTGGGTTGCTTGCTGGTTGGGGTCCTACCGGGTCTTGGGCTGGCTCTACCTCTATTTACGTTTGTGGAGCTTTAAGTTTTGGCTTTCCCAAAACATCGTTTAAGGGGTTGCTTCAATATTGGTGTAGGTAGAGTTTGTTTCCTGTGACAGCCCGCGTGGGGCTTTGGTTTTTGCCGAGATTTAACTCTTCGACGACATTGTGGAGCTTATTGGCTGAGTGTTTTTAGAGCTTTGTGGGGGTGTGCGGATAGTTAGGCGTCTCATGGAAATTCCCTTGTATGCCCCATTCTTTCTTTTTCAGGAAGGGTAAAGACGAATATCTTCTTCTCCGGAAATAGGGGTTTTTCTTGTGGAGGGAGTGATGGAGACGGTTAGGGTTGGGAAGAGATGCACGATTTTTGGTTCCTAGGATGGTTAGAAGGAAGCTTGGCATAAGGGAGGGAGATGTCCTTACGATAAGTGTAGAGGTGATTAAATAGTTTTGAAACGGTTCAGCGTTGATCCGTTTGAGAGGCTGGGGGCTATAATTGGAGAGCAGTGTAGGGAGGAGATCGATGAGGAACCAGCCGTGGGGCGGCTCTTGGATGCCAGTCCTGAATACGGAGGTTATCTTCGCTCCGAGCCTCGCGAGGGTAGGCATCAGTCCGCCTTAAGTGTGCTTAAGCGGAGGGGATTAAAAGGCTACAGACAGTGCATGGGAAATATGGGATCAAGGAGAATGACTACGCTTTAGTCGAGGTCAAGGGTAAAGAGCTTGTGATAGCAGGAGCTCCTAGCATTGAGGGAACACCGGAGTGAGTCAAGCCGGGAAGAAAGAGATTGAGGGCAAGGTAAGCTGACCCGGTCGATCTGGGGGGTTCGATGGAGGTGCTTGTAGGCGCCAGTCTCCTCATCGAAAGTCACAGCGCCTGAGAGTCAGGCACGGCTCATTGATTCTCTCGCACATGAGATCTCTATGCCCGCTTTACCGCTGTGGAGATGGTAAAGCATAAGAGTATCCTTGTACCCCGCATCTTAGGAGGTTCTATGACGGTTGTCTGGGTTGTAGAGGCGGTGAAGAAGTGGTGCGAGGGGCATGGAGACCTGGATTGTTACGATGAAGCTAGTAGAAGATTTGGACGCTGGATCCACAGCGCAAGCTATGGAAGCTGCTTCGAGCTCGGCGAGAGGGTGGAGAAATACCTTGGGCCAAGAGGAGACCCGATAGTGCTGCTGAAATTTTTCTGCGGAGCTCTCGAGACAGAACTGGAGTACGACGAGCAGGCCTACATGCTTCTCAAGGATGCCCTCAGGTATTTAGCTGAGACAAGTGAGGAGACAATAATAAGATCCCATGCAAAAGCCCTGGTCGAGCTCATCACAGTTGCGGAGAGCTTAAGAAGTGGAATAGTGTGCTCAGGCTAGTGGGGTTTCCATCTTAGCTGTTGCAAATAACGTCTGAGTGGGGGTTGGTGAAGCTTTTCAAGCTGGGTCGGTTGAAAGTAGTCCTCCAGGAACACCGCCTCCAGCCCTTTCCTCAGCGCATCCTCCACGCTTTTCATCTTTTCCCTCTTCCTAAAGACAGCTTTCGCCCGCAGATCTTCGAGGCTGCCAGAACGTAGCAATCAGTGGTGGATGGCGCGCCTATCAAGCAAGCCGGGCTTGAGGGCATGTTCGGACTAAGATTCAGGCAGCCTTATTGCCGCATCAGCCTTCTCGGTTGACGGGGTAATCGTGTCGGATGACAAAGCCTTTGACAGGGTCCCGGGGACTAAGGAGGGTGCTGCTGACCAGCAAATATTTCTTCTCGAACTACAAAGGAAACATTCCGATATGTTCTTTTTTGTGTAGCAGCCTGTGGCGCGCTATGAGTTATATTGCTTTTATCAGCCTGAGTAGTATTGGTATGACTGTTGCCCCCCATATCGTCAGGATGATGCCTACCGTCCACTTGAAGTTGCTGTACATCTCCCTCCTAAGCTGTGCTATCTCCCCCCTTAGCTGTGCTATTTCGTTCCTCAGCTCCTTTATGTCCTCTTTTTTAGCTACGTCGGGTAGGATGGAGTTCAGCATGAACAGCCTCACCTCAGGCTCGGAAACGATGAGCTCCGCAAGCCTCATCCTCAGCCTCCTGTCTGCCCCTATCTCCTCTAATACCCTCTCTGCAAGGGAGGTTTGCATTTGTCTTCACTTATATGTGGAGGAGTGCGATATATAAATTCTGCTTAGAAGAGTTCTCGAAGACCCGTCACTTCTATCGCTTTTGAGGGACTTTGACCGGAGCTTTGTATTGTCTTGTTGTTTTCCCCGATTTGCTAAGATAACTCCCTAAGCCTATCGGTGGAGTGATGTGGAGAGCGCTTAGCGAAACCTCAACCTCTAAGTTATGCGGCGGATTCCTAAAACGCTGTCATTAGTTCAAGTCGTCCAAGCCAGGAAGGGGCTTAAGGGCCTTTAGGCGTTTCTATTAGCTTGCTCGGATGCAGGTACGTTAATTCCTTTACGCCAGAGTACTTCTTGTCGAAGCTGACTAGAGTTGCTCCTGCACTTATGGCAACTGCTGCGTGCAACGAGTCGAAGTAGGAAAGGTGGTGTTCGGTCCTTAGGGCGAGCGCTTTTTCCATATGGGTGGGGCGTGGTGAGGGTAAGTTTATGCTGTAGTAGGCTATCAGGCTCTCGAGCGCCCAGTAGAAGTCTGGGAGTGCGACTTTTATGCGCCCCGAGCTTACGAGGAGGTCTAGCTCAACTAGGCTGTATGGGCTGAGTAGGAGGGGTTTAAGGATGCGGAGCGCTTTCAGTGCAGTCTCGTGGTTTTTGTCTCGGGGTGAGGCAACCGCTAGGATGATGTCCGTTTCGATTAAGTACACGTTACTCCTCGATGAGTTTTTTGACCTGGTTCTCGGCTGTTCTTCTAAGCTCACTTATCTCTAGTTCAATGTCTTCTGTACCCTTTATGACTGCTTTCATTAGTAGCTCAACTGGGTCTGCAACTGGCTCGAGAATTATCCGGTTCCCCTCTATTCTAGCCTTTACTAACCTATTTATGCCGAGTTTTCTTCTTAGTGCCCCCGGAAGAAGTACTCTGCCTTTCTCGTCAACCCTTAACACTTGTTCCACTTTCCCACCGTGGAAAAATTTGAAAACATATTTTTAAGGCTTTCTAACTTATAGCCACCTATACATGTAAGGATTCTCAAGTGTGTGAAAAAGATGCTGACCTTGGTAATTCTACTTTTGCTGCTACTAATTCGCTTTAATTATTTCAAAGCCTGGGCGGAGAAGTAACATGTTATACGTAGGGAACGAGAACTGAGGGACGAGACGAGATATATGCCCAGCGATACGTAAGATGTGTTTGTTCTTTGTTTTTTAAGTTATGCTTTCTTAGTTGCATGGCTGGTTGCAGAGTTCCTGAAGGTTGACTAATTTCACGTCTTCTTCGGGTGTAAAGGTGAAGCCGCTTCTTGAATAAATGTAGTAGACTTCTTTTCTGTCGCCTTTTTCCCAGTCGAATTCTTGGGCTTTTCTTTCTAGTTCCCTCAGCACCTGCCCGTCCAACGGCTTGTTTGTCCATTTTAGCGCGCGCTCTTCTAGGAAGCTTAGTTCCCTTTCACGGTTTATGAATGTATTCATCGTGACCATGATAAAGTTGGAAAGCCAGGCACCTCCCAGCTGGATTCAAATTGCCGGGTCTCTAAGGCATTAAAGAGCGCCACGTTCGAAGCTTATTCTACAGCTAACTCGACTTCCTAAGGAATACCAGGGCAAGCTGGCGCTTTAAACGATAGGTCCTTTTAGACTAGCACCCTAGAGAACTCTTGAAGTTCTCTAGACTAGCATGGGAATATGAAATTGGAGGAAAACGAATGGGTGTGTTACGGCTAGGTCATATTGCTTTTATCAGCCTGAGTAGTATTGGTATGACTGTTGCCCCCCATATCGTCAGGATGATGCCTACCGTCCACTTGAAGTTGCTGTACATCTCCCTCCTAAGCTGTGCTATCTCCCCCCTGACTTGACTTATCTCTCCCCTTAGCTGTGCCATCTCCCCCCTTAGCTGTGCTATTTCGTTCCTCAGCTCCTTTATGTCCTCTTTTTTAGCTACGTCGGGTAGGATGGAGTTCAGCATGAAGAGCCTCACCTCAGGCTCAGAAACGATGAGCTCAGCAAGCCTCATCCTCAGCCTCCTGTCTGCCCCTATCTCCTCTAATACTCTCTCAGCGAGTGAGACCTGCATTTAACATCGCTTAATGGGGAAGAGGGAGATATATAAATCCTGCTTGGAAGAGCGCGCGCTACGGCATCGTAGACCTTATTAACTGCGCGGTGTAAAGCTCTATGTGGTGCGGATGACGGGCACGGGCGAGGCGCGTAGGAGGTACAGGGTTGGCCGTATCGTGCCAAGGAGGAGGTATAGGGTGGGGCACATAAAGGCGAGGGGCTGAGCTGGATGGGCGTGAGGGTCAAGCTGAGGATCACTATGGGTAGTGGGGCTGTTGATGCTGTTGCGCTTGCGAACACGGGTTTTGAGACTGACGAGCCTCAGCTACTCGTCCCGCAAGCCTTCCTCATAAGGAGCGGTGTTGGTCTCGAGGTTCTCGGCAGGCCCATCGCGGTCGAATACGATACTGCTGGGGGTCCCACGCTCATGCATGTTTACCCCAGGGCGTGTAGGGTGGCTGTCCTCGAGCCTGACAGGGCTTCTAAAGAGGTTGAGGCGGACCTAGCTGTTTCACTGATCGAGAGGGAGGTTCTCATGAGCGATGCACTGATAGGGGAGCTAGGGGTGGATATAGTGAACCCTAAAGCGGGGCTTTGGAGGTTCATCGATGATACGGCAGGCGTTATTAGGAGATCTTACAAGCCGCAATTGTGGTATTAAGCCGTGGGCTGGGTAAGCCGTGAGGCCAAAGCCCTCTGAAAGCGTAGAGGGATTGAGGCTGGCGATTTTTGCCCGTCAGCTACCATGAGTTCTCTTGGAATAGGTAGCTTCCTTGAGTGAAGGTCCGCTGCAGCAGAGCGCTATCCGCCGTCAACACGCGCGCCCAGCTCAGATCATCCCGAACTTTGTTGGGACCTTCCTCGGTCCTGGCGCGCGCTAGTGTGTTGATATCCCCCATTTCGATTAGCAATTTCAGGGGGATCAGGAGCGGGAGAATAGACGGGTTGACCGGTATCAATGTGCTGATGGGGGCAAATGGGGCGGGGAAATCCACGGTGCTGGAAGCTATCTATCTGGCATCAGCTTGGGCGGAGTGTAGGGATCAGATGAGGGGCTTGGATAAGTTTGATGTTGTGGCTTGGAGAAGGACTCAGAGAGGGAACTGGGAGGGCTTAAAGAGCTTTTTCTGGTATGGAATGAATACGAGTGAGGATATAGACGTTTCATTGGGTTTTGAGTCGGGTAGGGTGATGAGGTTTAAGGTACCGTACTCGGCTCGCCTCCCGTCTGGGCAGAGGCGGATCTTCCTCAGGAGTGATGGCGGATACGTGACTCCCGAAGGGTATTTGCTTTCTGAGACAGGGGCTGCTTTGGGGATGGAGGGGTCTACAACGAGTTTAGGGAGGAAATAGAGTACTTGAGAGGGGTGACTCTGATAGATGGCATGGTTTATTCAAACATTGAGCTTGTTGAGAGAAATGTCTGGCCTAAGATTTACAGTAAGCGCCTGGATAAGAGCCTCATATCGCTTATACGAGCGGGGTACGAGCCTGATGCCGACTCCATGACGTACGTTCCGGTCGGTCCGAGTGGATATGCATTGATGATCGGCTTTTCGGATAAGGCTGTCCGCGTCGATGATCTCGGCGATGGCGCCAGAGTGTCCCTGGTGTTCTCTTAACCGCTAGCAATACGGCCGCGTTGATAGAGGACCCGGAGGTTCACCAGCATCCTGCTGGCTTAGAGAGGCTCCTAAGCTTTGTTCTAAAGGTTGCCGAGAGCAATAACATCCAGCTCTTCATCACAACTCAGAGCCTCGACCTCCTAAGAATCCTTCTCTTCATCTACCGCGCGCGCTAGCCTTTCCTAAAGGCGCTAACCCCCCCAGGCATGCGCTCTTCTTCGCTGTCACAAACTGGGAGAAGCTATCCCAGCGCGCACTTACTAGGCTTCTTCTTTGCTTCACCGCACTTCTAGTATCTGCCTCGTTAGTTCTACCGCTCTTCTCGCCTTCCTGAGCATCTCTAATGCCCTTTCCTCGTCGTAGATGTCCCAGGGAGTGAGACCCTCCACTGGTCTTCCATAGGTGGCGGTCCCGTGCTCTGGTGCTAGTTCGTGCGCTATCTCCGCTAGCTCCCTTGCCATAGCCCTCTTTTCCTCCGGAAGCTCCTCGGCGACCTCCAGAAGTTCCCCCGATGGGTCGTGGCTCCAGCTGGGTAGCCTTTTCAGCGCTATTACTGCTTTAGCAGCGTTCTCGGCTGAAAGCTGGGAGGCCTCTGCGCTCTCCTTGTAGTCTCCTGTGCAGAGGAACTTCTCAGCTCTCTCTAAGTATCTTAGGCACAGCTTGAGTCTGTAGTCCACCTCTGCACGGGGGTCTACCCTCAACACTCACACCTCTATCGCTGTGAGCTCTCCTGCTTTCGGCTTCCAGCCGTATTTCCCATCCTTCGTCCTGTACCTCTCAAGCCTGCCCTTGACAGCATTCCTAACACGCTCAGATAGCTCCCTAAGCCTACCGGTGGGGTCGTAGAGTATCACTGAGTCCCACAGTATGTTGAGCAGGAGTGGATTGATCTCGAGATCCTCCCTGAAGAGCTCGCCCTCATCAACATCTATCACCGTGACATCCCTCCTCACGACGCTGTGTAAGCAGTGGTATATCCTGAACCTCCTGTCCCTGTCGTTGAAGTTCCTCACGACGACGAAGAAGTCGAAGTCGCTCCTCTCGGAAGCCTCTCTCCTCGCCCTGCTGCCGAAGAGGGCGACAGCTACTACCCTGTCGCCCAGCTCTCTCACGAGGTTTTCGCATGCCTCAGCTGACAGCTTCAGATCCTCCATCCCTGACTTAAGTGCCAGAGCTTGTTAAAAACTATTTCGTGAACGTGCGCGCGCTATGCGAAAACTTGAGGAAAGCTGGTCTGAAGACGTAGCCTGCGCTCGCAACGGTTTGGAGGAGCCCTTGAAAAACATGAGAAGAGAAGTATTGCCGTAATCAGCTCAAGCACGGGCGCGCTGTAGCCCCTCCTTCTAGCGTGCGCTAGGCATCTAGCGCTTCTCTACAGCGATTGGGGTTGCTTCTATCCATCTCCTCCCCTCTAGAGGGATGAAGTAGCGTTTATGGCGCACCACGCTACATCGGCAAGCTGGGAGCGTGTAGGGATGGTGCTGTTAGAAGATAACGTTGAGTGGCGTAGTGATTGTGGGGATTGGCAAGACTTATAACCCTAACCATGGTTAGACTATTTGTGATTAGTATAATTAGGTTTAGTGACTTGGAGAGGTTCAGGAACACGGGTAGGTGGGTCTTAGTCTACGGCAGGAGGAAGGTTGGGAAGAGCTACTTCATTAGAAGCTCTGTAAGCTACGATAAGTACTACTTCGTTGGCAGAGGCGGATCCATATTTACAGATGACTCCGCCTTGAGCTATGATGCCTTTAAACGGGAGGCGACTCAGTGCTTGGAAAGGGATGAGACGGTCGTCGTCGATGAAATCCAGCGTCTCCCGGGCGAGTTCCTCGACCTGCTTCACAAGCTGGGCGTGAGGGGAAGGCTGATCGCGATCTCGTCAACCTTATGGTTGACAAGGGAGCTGATTGGGAAAAGCTCTCCAATCTTGGGGCTTTTCTCGGACTTCAAAATGGGTTTAATCGATGAGGGAGACATCCTGGCGAACTTGAGGGATAAGGTAAGCGACAAGAAAAAGTTGGTGGAGTACTCCATATTCCTGAGGGAGCCGTGGCTGGTCCCGGTATGGGAGACTGCTGGGGATTTCTTCAAAGCCCTTCCCAGCACAGTAAAGCTCACGGTCCCCTCCCTGATAGGGGAGATATTTACGGAGGAGGAGAGGATGTATTCCCGAGTGTACGACGGCATACTAAAGGCTGTAGCTGATGGAAGGCAAGTATCAACGGAGATCGCATCTCAGCTCTACTCGCATAAGCTGATCCCGGCACAGGACCCGAGCCTCGTGCACCCCTACCTGAGGATACTGGAGGGCATTGGGTTGCTTGAGAAGGTGAAGCTCTACGGCAGAAACAAGTACTATTACAGGCACTCCTCCCCGGTGATAGACTACTACTATTATCTCGACGCAAAGTATGGGGTCAGCGAGAGGGAGGTTCAGGACCATCAAGCCGGGAAGGTGCTGGCTGAGAGAATACCTCACTATGCTGAGCAGTTCATCGCAAAGCTATTGTCGAGAAAGATGGGGCTCCGGTTCGAGAAGATAGTCGAAAAGGATTACGAGATAGATATAGCGCTAACGGATTTCAAGAGGCTCGTCGCCGTAGTGGAGGTGAAGTGGAGGGAGAACATTACCGGGAGCGAGCTGAGAGCTGTGGAGGAGAAGCTATCAAGGTTTCCATGCAGAAGAATCCTTTTCGTACCAAGGAGGGAGGATCTACCCAGGGAGCCAGAAAAAGTCGAGGTATGGGACGTAGAAAGCGTCCTCGCTATGGAAACTCAAAGTAAAAAGTTCCTTTGATAGCGCGCGCAGACATCCTTTCAAAAAGTAGGCGAAAACTTTTTCCGCGCGTGCTTCTCCCAGAAGTTAAGTCAATACTACTTGGACCCTTTGCTCCCAAAAGTCGTCAGAAACATTCTTCTCTCTAGAATACACCTGGGAGCGCACGTTAACACAGATTTAGAGTAAAACTTTTTATTTTTGCATAAAGGTAAACAACGACAGCCATGTGGGAGAACGATCCAGCAGGGAACGCGGAGGAGGCTCTCAGCGTGATCTGGAGGGCTAAAGAGGAGGGGAGGAAAAAGCTGCTGGAGCATGAGGCCTTCAAGGTGTGCGAGTCTTTCGGGCTACCGGTACCCAAGCACGCCCTCGTAGTGAGCCCTGACGAAGCTGTGGAATCTGCTAGGATGATAGGGTACCCAGTGGTGCTAAAGGTCGTAAGCCCGGACATTGTGCATAAAAGTGATGTTGGTGGTGTTATCTTGAACGTTAGGAGCGACGCAGAGGTTAGTGAGGGTTTTAGTAGGATCATGGGAAACGTGAGGGCGAGGGCGCCCAAGTGCAGGGTCGTGGGAGTCCTCGTCCAGGAAATGGCACCCCCAGCCTTAGAGGTAGTTGTAGGAGCTATAAGGGATAAAACCTTCGGCCCGGCGGTGATGTTCGGGCTTGGGGGAGTCTTTGTCGAGGCCGTAAGGGACGTGACATTCAGGGTATCCCCGGTCACCCCCGTCGATGCGGAAGCCATGATCAGGGAGATTAAGGCCCACAGGATTTTGGAGGGGTTCAGGGGGAGCGCGCCTAGAGACGTGGAAGCTTTAAAGGAAATCATAGTGAAGGTCTCAAACCTCATGGAAAAAGTCGAGGAGGTGTCAGAGCTGGATTTAAACCCCATAATGCTGTACGAGCGGGGGTCTGGCGCGAAGATCGTTGATGCGAGAATAATCGTGGGGTGAGTAGCAGTGTCACAGGAGCTCAAGCACCTCTTCTACCCCGAATCCATCGCGGTCATAGGAGCTTCCCACTCTCCAGCGGATGTGGGCTACAGGATACTTGAAAACTTAGTTGGTTATGGCTACAAGGGTAGAGTTTACCCAGTGAACCCTGCTGCAGAAGAGATCATGGGCTTGGAGTGCTACCCCTCGGTATCCACAGTACCTGGCAAAGTAGACGTTGCAATAGTCGGCGTCCCTGCTGAAAAAGCTATCGAGGCGGTGGAGGATGCTGGAAAGGCTGGTGCAAAGTTTGCGGTTGTCATCTCCTCGGGCTTCAAGGAGATTGGGAACGTGGAGCTCGAGAGGAGGCTTGTAGAGGCGGCACGTAGGCACGGAGTGAGAGTGCTGGGTCCAAACGTCTTTGGGTACGTGTACACGCCGTCACGCATCAACGCATCGCTTGGCCCCTGCGACGTTATCCCAGGCAGCGTCGCAATCCTGTCTCAGAGCGGCGTACTCGGCATGGCGTTAATGGGCTACACAGTGTCGCAGAGTGTTGGAGTCTCTGCGATCGTCAGCCTCGGGAGCAAGTCTGACCTGGGCGACGAGGAGTTCCTGGAGTTCTTCGAAGAGGATCCCAACACGAAGGCTATGCTGATCTATTTGGAGGGTGTTGAGGACGGGAAGAGGTTCATGCGCACGGCATCCAAAGTCTCCCTCTCAAAGCCTATAGTGGCGATAAAGGCTGGCAGAACAGAGGCTGGGGCGAGAGCTGTTGCGAGCCACACAGGCTCTCTGGCAGGCGCCGCTACGATCTGGTCCACTGCCCTAAAGCAGAGCGGGGTCCTGCAGGTAAACAGCATTGAGGAGGCATTTGACTACGTGAAGAGCCTTGCTTGGAATCCGCTTCCAAGGGGGAGCAACATGCTGGTTCTAACAAACGGGGGTGGAGCCGGCGTTCAGGCGGCGGACACGCTGGCTGAGCAGGGAATCCTCTTAAGGGAGCCACCCGCCGATATCGTCCGCGAGCTCAAGGCATTCTTACC
>JAJHRM010000348.1 GCA_020832965.1 Thermofilum sp.
GGAGCTCGAGAAGCTGCGGAGCGAGCGCGAGGCGCTCGCCGCCGAGCGCGCTCGGCTGCAGAGCGAGAACGAGGCGCTCCTAGCCGAGAAAGGCAGGCTCGAGGGCGAGAACGCCCAGCTCCGAGCTCTAGCCTCCAAGCTCGAGGAGGAGGCGAGAATCGCGCTCGCCGTAGCCTTGCTCCTCGCAGCCCTCTCGGTAGCTCTTGCGGCGGCCCTCGTCTACGCGATCAGGAAGCGAACCCAGCAGCTCCCCCCTCCACCTCCTCCCGATTAAGCGTGCGCAAGGACGAAAAGCTTATAAAGAGGGAGGAGGGCTCCCTCGATGGCAGCCGCCGGCCTGGGCAGATCCACCCCCCGCTACCATCCCCCAAGCGGGGTGGGGAAGCCAGGTATCCCGCGGGGCTCATGGCGCACCACATACGCGCGAGTAGAACCCCGAGGTCGGTGGTTCAAAAGGCCCGGCGGCTGCCCCCGCCACCATCTCCTTATGCTTCGCAGGTCACAGCCGACTGCCCATAATGTTACGCGGAGCTCAGCGTTTTACGCGACAATCGATGAGTAAGATGGAAAACGGATGGGGCTCCGCTCGAGAATGGGGCGGGTTTGCAGCGGATCTCTTAGAGGGCGAGTATCGCCTCCGTTTCCTTCAGCCCCCCCGTTACGGGGTCCACCTCGAGCCCTAAGCCCTCTGGGCGTGGAGCCCCAGAACCTCGTCATCCCCCTCTTTCGGCGAAAACTACCACCTTTGTGGCCCTCCTGTTCAAGCACTCGATCACAGCTTCGCCGACTTCGCGCTCGATGAGCCCGTTACCTATCGTTTTGAATGACCGCTTCCCCGCGCTGCGAACGCCCAACCTCTCGAGCTTCTCGCGCTCGATCCGAGTGTACGTCGAGCCTGTGTCGACCAGCAGCTCGAGCTCCTCGCTTAAGCTCTCGTTCCTCGGGTTGGGCGCCCTAACCTTAGCTACTGTGCGCCCCCACGCTTTCAACGGAGCTTTGACCCGACTTAAAAGCTGCTTGGAGCTGACGGGAGTGTCTTTCAAGATTGCTGGAGATCCAGCGGAACATAGCATTGAGACTATCTTTCGCGAAAGAGCAGGGGTTGCTAACCGCGCGGTCGAGCGCCGCTGCGAACCCCCAAATTGCAGTTCGATCGAGTGCGCTGTGTTGCTCCTAACAACAGCTGAACCTGAGCCCCCCTGGCTTCGCGCGCAGGATTCCCGAATGTAAAGCCAAACGCTCGGTTTCATCGAAATACTCTTCGAGGCTTCGAAGCACAAAACTTACGAAGGATTAAGGTTTTCTAGAAAGCGAGGTGGAAATAAAGAATTTCGTACAATATCCGGTGATGCCGATTCTTCTGTTAATTTCCTTCACGTTAGTAGGCGCTGCATGGCGCAGGCGTCGAGCACTAGGCCGAGTATGGAGGAGGCTAGGAAGCGCGCCGAGGAGGTGCTGCTCCCGCTCGAGAGTGCAGCTAGTGTGCGCCATCGCGAAGACTCTCTGTGCTTAGGATTTAGCACAAGGAGCACAGGGGTAGGATCCCCAGCAAAATACTCGGCTACAAAACCTAGGTAAGATCAAGGCTCTTTCACTCCCCCCAAAGCTAGAAAGGCTCGCTTATGTGTGCCGTGCGCTAGATAGGGGTGTTTTCAAATCGCGATGTCGGCGTCGGTACGCCCACAGTACATTAGGCTTCGCAGCTTACCAGGGAGTGCGTATTTAACCTTCAAATGCTCCGGCTTCAATAAAAGTGGGTCTAACCCGTAAACTTTGGCGAACTCTTCATGTAGGAGCTTTTCATAATTTGTGATTTCCTTTAGTGGGAGTTGGATTTTCAAGCCTCCGCGGAGAGCGGAATCCCTAACCGCTATTATTAGCTCTAAGTCTTTTCTCGCGTTTTTTGCCCCGTAACTTAGCGGCCTGCTATGCTCGATGGCGTTGTACAAGCTTAGCCACGCATCAGCTATCGCTATCTCGTCGACGCTTTCGAGAGGGTACTCCTGGAGGTGGTTTTCCACGTATATCTCCGGCGAAGTGTCAACTTTCGCTCCACGGATCTTAGAATCCTCTTGGACGATTCGTATTTCAAATTTCTGATCGCCTTCAAAGAGGTGCAGCACTTTTCCGCGTAGGGCGCCTTTTGTCCCCACGATCTCCCAGTAGTTCCCTCTACCACGGTTGAACTCGTACACACCCTTCACGCCGCTCAAAAGCCGTATGTCCGCTCTCTCTAGAACGGAATCCTTGGGAGGGAACTCTCCGACAACGCTCTCCGCCTCTGTTTTGAGAATGCTCCTTATCGCCGCTACCCCGTGGTAAGACCCTGACGTGTACGAAAGGTAGAACTCCCTCACCTCGCCTAGCAGCCCCATTGTCACAATCTCCTGCTTCACACGCTCGTGAAGCCATCGCGGGACGTTCTCCGAAACTTCGAGGAGGACGCCGTGGTCTTCCGCGGCTTCGATCATTTGGTCAGCGCAAGGGAGGGTTATGGCGATGGGCGTCTCGGTGAGGATGTGCACCCCTCTTTCAGCCAAGGCTTTCGCTACCACGTGGTGCCCCTCAGCCTGAACCGCGATCAAGCAGGCGTCCAGCTTTTCCCTAGAGAGCATTTCCAACACATCGGTGTAAGGCTTAGCACCGGTCTTTGCGGAAGCAGTTGCAGCACGCGCCTCATCAACGTCGCACACGGCGGCTACTTCGAACTTGTCGCTGAGCTTCAGCAAAACGCTCATGTGGCTCATCGCTCTAGCTCCGCAGCCGACAACACCGACTTTCAAAGGACGCATCTCAGAGTTTCTCGCTTTCAACTCAAATTTAAGATTTGCTCCTCTGAGGCTTTTCGACCCGGCACTACCCGGCTCGCGCAGCGAGCGTGCCCCGCATGACCCCACGGTTCAAGCTTGGCTTTTCCGCCGCATCGGTGGTGGGCAGAACGCTTAATTAGCTAAAGCTGCAGGCG
>JAJHRM010000349.1 GCA_020832965.1 Thermofilum sp.
CAGCCGGGCACTGCCCTCGTGTGCGATATTGCTCAAATAGACTTCACACCGCTTAAGGAGCTGGAGCCGGACGTAGTTATCGGCGGGCCACCTTGCCAGGATTTCTCTCTTGTCAGGGGGCCGGAGTGGGACAGGAGGGGTATAGAGGTGAGGCGGGGAAGACTCTACGCTCACTTTGTCCGAGCGCTGGCAATCCTTCAGCCCAAAGCGTTTCTATTCGAGAATGTGGCGGGCCTCACTTCAGCCAATAAAGGCTTAGCGTACAAGGTCATACTCGAAGATCTCTCTAACCTGAACCTCAGGTGGAGCGAGGTTAAAAGAGATATAGGCAATGGAAGCCCAGCTGAACGAGTGCAGGGCTATCACATTATTCTCTCGGAGGTGATCGACTTCTCGCAGTTCGGAGTTCCACAAAGCAGAGAGCGCCTCATAATAGTTGGAGTGAGGAAAGACCTCGTGAAGACTCTCAACGAGCTCTGGAAGATAAAATCAGCGTTCACGAGGAGGCTTAAAGAGTCAGCAGGGCTCTTCCCAAATTATCCGCTTACAGTGATAGAGGTGTTCGAGGGCAAGAGGCTCGACGAGCTGGACACTGAGTACAAGGAGGTCATGAAGAAATGGAACGGTGTGTGGCTCGAAGTAAACACCGAGAACGCTTGGAAGTGGAAGCGTGAAGTGTGGGACAAGCTTACCTTCAGCATTATAGAAGACTATCTCACAGTAAATAAGATAAAGAGCACCTGCAGAGAGGAGTTGGAGAAGGCTCTGAAGGAGCATGAGGAGGTCCTCAGAGAGCTCGGCTACTACGGAGTTCCCATCTTAAGCATTAATCCCCCAGATAAAACAAATGCTCTTCCAGAAGACGATCCAGCAGTAGTCGAGCGGATGAAGAGAATACCTCCCGATGAAAACCACGAGTTCGTCCGCGGAACCAAGTGGGAGGTCGAGGGAAAGGGAATAAGCCTCGTCTACCGCAGGCTCCACCCGCTCAAGCCCTCCTACACGATAGTAGCCTACGGAGGCGGCGGCACGCACGGATACCACTACGACCGAGACCGAGCAACACTCACCCTCAGGGAGCGGGCTAGGCTCCAGACATTCCCCGACACATTCCTATTCTCGGGCTCAAAGACCCAGATAAGAGCACAGATAGGAGAGGCCGTACCCCCGCTGGCCGCCAAGAGATTAGCGCAGGCGCTGGCACAGGTCTTAACAGAATTTTAAGGATGCTTGTGACGAGATATGGCTCGTAATCAACAAATCTCAAGAAAACGGTCATCTGAAATCTCAGAACAGTTGCTCGGAATGTTTATTCTTAAATCGTTTATCAGTGAATATTATGCTACAATGATATCCCTGGCACTGCTTTGTGCTCTGCTCTACTACGTCATCAAGTTCCACCTAGAGAGGCTGTTTGAGTTCATGCTATTTGTAACTATGTGGTTACAGCTTGAGCTCGCATACAGGCAGTGGTGGTTGCAGATGAAACGTGAAGAACCTTACCTGGTTTTCGAGCTTTTTGAATCGAGAGACCCGTTCATCAAATTTTACTTCACGAACGCCGGTGCTTCCCCAGCTCACCGCGTCTATGTAGAGGTCATTGCTATAAGGAAGGAATTTAGCACTATATTAAGCTATAAGGCACAACTAATAAAGCGCACCCCCCAGCGAGAATGTTTTACATATTCCATGATAGAACTTATGCCCCCAGGAAAGAAGGCTATTATTCCGATAGAACTACATCATACAGAGAAATGTGCTCAGGGTGATGAGCAGGTGCTTTACGTACTATGTTTTCAAAGCGCGCAGAGCACGGAGATCTGCACACAAATAGCGGAAATAACAGCTTTACACAAAGATTTTCAAATCTATAAAATATATGATTTGAGAGAAGAGCCTCCTGGCGTTATTTTGAGGTTGCCGAACTTAGTGAAGGACGCGTTCCTGTACTATCGGGCTTACAAAGCAGGGAAAAGGTAGCAGTCTTGCCTAGAGGGGGCGTTTAGAAAGCTTCCCATATTACAAAACGCGCATTATACTATCCCAATTCTCTTTTCTCTTCTTTAGGAGTCCTGAGCTCGCTATGAAGTGGAGCGTTCTCGAGAAGTCTCCTATGCCTTCGAACTCTATTTTCATGTCATCTTTTATGTTCTTGCCTTTCCGCTTGAGGTATTCCCTCAGGCTTTTTGCGTAGATGTCTTCCTCTGGGTGCCAGTAGCCCATGTACTTGTTTATCACTACCCTTTTCACTTTTACTTCGCCATCAGCCTCGATAATGCAGTATTTATTCTTGACGTGCTCTGATATCTCTGCCTTATCAAGGAAGCCAGCTACATATACAGGTAGAGGTGAAAACTCCGGAACTGAATTCCATATTTCGCTGAGCTCTTCCTCCCTTAAGAGCCCGCGCTCCCGCGCGATCTGCATGAGCTTATCCTTGATCACGCTTATTTTCTTGAAGAAGGCTATGAGGTGCTCTCTGGCTACACCCACTCTGACAAGAACAAATATATCACTGTGCTCTATCTGCGCACCTGGTATATCTAGCCAGATTCCGTTGAGCTTTGTTGTTTTAATGCTCACTTTGAGTCCTGGTTGTCTCCCATTTACGCTCTTTATGTCCGATGGGAGGAACTCCTC
The DNA here is from genome assembly GCA_020832965.1 of Thermofilum sp. Next base: position 2,641 of record JAJHRM010000349.1, read on the forward strand.
GAGTGAGCCGCGCCTGTAGTCCAGCTCAACTACTAAGCCGTATTTTTCGCGCAACCACTTAGCAAACGCTATCTCGCCGAGAAAGCCCCTTATAGCGTCTGCCCACAGCTGTCCAAGGTCTCTCTGCCTAGCTGTGCCATAATCCGTTGCAACAATCCTAGGGGCGAGGCGGAGAGCGTGAAGAGCCGCCTTCAAGTAGTCATTTTCATCGAGCACTACAGAGCTCCAGCCCAGCCACTTAATCCACTCGTTGATTCCTCCCAGCTGATCAACATCGAGCCCCCTCACAGCACCCTCGCATAGATCCTCCTCAAAGCCCCCG
>JAJHRM010000350.1 GCA_020832965.1 Thermofilum sp.
AATGGCGAGAGAGGGGATGCTGTCAGTCACCGCGAAAGGCAGGGAGAAGGTGGTCGAGCTACCGGCTTAACCAGCCCCGCTTTCGACCACTTCCACCACCATAAGCTTATCAGCGTGAGCATCCCAACGTTAAACTCGATGAGCAAACCCGAAGAAACCAAGGAAGAGAGCAAAGCTCCAGTGGTGGTTGAAGCTATCTGTAAGGGCGACCGAGATGCGTGCGAATCCTTGAAGATGCTTTTCTTCGAAATGCTTCAGAAGCTCTGTGACCACGGGATATGCTTGAAAAAAGTAGTTTTGATTGCAAGGAAAAGTAATGAGTTAGTAAAACTTCAACTTCAAGCTTTTGATATTGCCTCAATCGATGCTTTTGGAGTCTTCCTTCTAGATAGAGAGAAACCATTCGAGCTCGTCTCGTCTCTTAGCGCCGTCTTGTCGTCGTACCTTTACTCTTCGGGCGTTCTCCCATGGTGTCCCCGCTGGGTTATCGAGGGCGTCTCGCTGTATTACGCTTTGAGGGTCTATACTGAGGTTGACGCGAGCTCGGCAACCCTCGTAGAGAAATATTACTTAGACGAAGCCGATAGGGCTGGAGTGAACGTTAGCGCGCTGTCCTCGTGGACGTATAAGGAACATCCCGCTCTAAAAGCTCTTTCGAACGTACTTCCAGGGAAGGTTTACAGAGCTCTTCAAGCGCTCTTCACGATTGAATCTGAGAAAGGCGATCGTTTAGCGACAAGTTTCAAGGCTGTATCTTATGTGTTGATCAAGAGGGCTTTAGAGTCGATGAGTTCAGGTGTTAAAGCTGAAGAAACGTTGAAGCTTTTAGCTTCATTTGGTGAAAAGTGCTCCGAGAAGATCTTAGAGCAGAGTAGGTAAGTCTGGGGAGGGGGGTGCAGAGCGTGAGCGAAGGGGTGGTACTTAAAGACGTGCACAAGTACGTAGTGCGTGGCGCCACGCTCGAAATCGAGGGGAGAGACGCATACGTCCTTCTGGGCCCTAACGGGAGCGGCAAGACGACCATCTTGAGGCTTGCTGCTGGCATCTTGAAGCCTGAGAAGGGGAAAGTCCTTGTGGGCGGGAAGGATCCATACAAGGATCATGAAATTAGGGGGAGGATAACGTATGCGGCAAACATGCCGCTGGCGGACGTTTTCGAGACTTGCTGGAGCTACTTGTCGTTTTACCTCCAGACGACGCCGAAGAGCTTGAGGGGAGGTTTGCAGGAGGCTGTCTCTTACTTTAGGCTTGAAAGGGTGCTTAAGGAGCCAGTATTTAAGCTGAGTGCGGGGCAGAGGAAGAGGCTGGAGCTGTCGAAGCTCCTCCTGAGGAAAGCCCCGTACATACTGGTTGACGAGCCCACGGCCAACCTTGATAGCGACGGGAGGCGTAAAACCGCTGATCTCCTCAGGAAATTATCGGGAAACGCTCTCGTTCTTTTAGCGACCCATGAGCTCGACCTCTTGGACGAGTTGGAGGCGGACGTGGTTATCTTAAGGAACGGAACCATAGAAGGTGTTTACAGCTACGAGCAGTTCGCGAAGATTTCGGACAAGCTGCAGGGAGGTTACCTGGTAACCGCCAAGCTTTCTTGGAAGCCTCAGGCTGGAGACCCTCAAAAACTCCTAAGGCGGTACGGCTCTAAGGTAGAGATTCGGAAGGTGGAGATCGGCTACGCGGCACTGCTACGGGGTCTAGGGGTAGACGTAAGCAGCCTTGAGGGGGTCTCGAGCGTCTCTGTGGTCTGGGTGGACGCTGACGCCTCCAAACTGCCGCCTGGAGCCGTTTTCAGAGCCCCTGCAGACCTCGTGATACCTGTGAGCATAGAGCTGGTCGCCAGTGATAGAGCCACGGTATTTAAGCTCGTGGAGGATTTGATGGACAAGGGCGAGGTTGAGGATCTGAGGATTTCTAGGGTTGTCAGGTGATACGCTATGGATGTGCGCGATTATCTGAGGATTTCATCCGCGTTGCTGGCCTATGAACTTAGGGGGCTTTTCAGGAGGAGAGTAGAGCTGATACTTTCGCCTATGCTCTCTTGGGCTATAGCCATGGTCATCACCCCCCTTGGGCTAACCCTCTACGGCTCTTCCATAGGGCTAGAGAAGGTCGTTATCACGGGCATGATCATTGAGGGGGCGATTAGCGGTGCCGCGGTCGCTACGCTCTACTTCCTAGGCGAGATGAGCTTCGAGGCCATCGACAGAGTGTTGCAGGTTCCGCTGCCTCTGTGGGCTGCGCTGCTGTGTAGGTCCCTCGTATCCGCTACCGGTGGGCTGATGGTTTCCGCGTTCATATGGCTGCTGTCCCTCCCATACCTTGGTTTCTCCCCAGAGTCCCTATCCGCGGTTGTTCTCGCATCGTATGTCGCCTCGCTGGGGATTATCGGAGTAGTGTCTCTAGCGGGCTATTGGGTGAGGAGCATTCAGAAGCTCTCGATTGCCGCATCATTCGCGTCAGCTGCACTGACGTATCTGAGCCCTCTGTACTTCCCTCTGGATGCGCTTCCAATGCACATAAGGGTCATAATGATTCTTAACCCGCCGTCTCTTGCTATAGAACTGGTAAGAAAAGCTGTCGTTTCAGCTGCGCTGCGTATGGATACCGCTGCCTTGATGCTAGCAGTTAACCTAGTATGGTTCTTTCTCGGTTTACTTGCACTGCTAAAGAAGGCGGAGAGAAGATAGCATCATAAAGTGAAAAGGTTCAACCTAAAGTATTCTTCAACGCGTAGGCTGCTGAGCCTGTGGGCTCCTCTTTCTTCAAAAAGCGCATACTGCAGCATAAAAGTTAACACGCGAGAGTGCGCAGCGCGCGGAGCCTAGCGCTTGGGGCGCTTGACGACGAGCAGGCCCTCACCCGTCGGGATCACGGCTGCCGCCCAGCCCATCGATCTCGCCCTCTCCGCGATGAGGGACACCTGGCCCCCCGCGATGAAGGCGTTGTGGAAGGCCGCGGCGC
>JAJHRM010000047.1 GCA_020832965.1 Thermofilum sp.
TAAAGCCAGCTCAAAAATGGTAAACACTGCTTCCTCAACACTCACAGCCCCTCACCTCGTAAATTTTAACCCTTAATATTAGAGGGGAGCGTGGCTGTAAGCTGAGTGAGCCGAGAGTAAGTGATTCGATATAGCCCTTAATCTCTATGACCCTGGAGGAGACCAGGAATCTTCGAAAGGAACCACTGTTCTCAGCGCTAAGCAGCAAGATCTCACCGGAAGACAGGTTCAGGAAAGGCCTAAATATGATCCGGCAAACGTCACCGTGCCTTATGATGCTGAAAGTGGTGGAATTTATCTCCGCGCCAAAACATCCCGGAACTTCTAGAGCTGTTTCATTGTATACTAGGACCTCCTTTCCGTTTACCATCAGAGCCGAGCTATTTCCAACCAAGTACGCATTAATGGGAAGCTCTGTCACGTTACTCTCCTTGGTTAGGGTAGAGACTACTGTGTACATGTCTTCCGTAGACACCTTTCTCACGTTCACTTCTTGGAAAAGCTGAAACAATTGATATGTAACCAATAAAGAAGCAAGAGAAATTGTGAGAAGAATAGCTGACGATGAAGCACTCCCCACACCACTCCGCCCCATCTTTAAAGCTTCTCTATCCATGGTACCACGACCACTTCTTTAGTTTCGTTAGGCACAAATATTATGAAGAGCGAATAAGCACTCAAGTCGTACTCTGGCACCCATATCTCCTCTCCAAGTTTCACAGACCCTCCCCACAGGAACCTGGTTCCGTTAGCGATCTGCAAGACAAGCTTTCCCGGAACATTCTGTGTATTCCTTGCATTTGCAGATAAGAGTGTTCCTTTCCAGGTCGCTTTCCAATAGCTGCCGTTTTTTCGAAAAACTACGAGGGGGATGGCGCGCACAACGGGAAGCTCTAAGCTGTAATCGCTGACCGCAAGGTTTCCACCCCACGTCAAGATCAGGGACAAGTTCCCACCAGCAAGGTCATCCGGGAAGCTTGAGTAAGGCAATACCAAGGAAAGGTTTTCCGCCTGGGTAAAGCCGATTATTCTCTCGTTGTACAGGGCAACAACGTACATGCCCTCCCACAGGGGTTGCACTGAGAAGAAAATCCTTGCAGAAGTTTCATTGTAGGTTACTTTCTCGACTCTGAAGTCCACTGGGGCTGATTCGTAAATATAAGTTGTTCCGTTTAGGACCAGGATGGTTCTGCCCGGACGACACGAAGCTTGGATAGCTAGCACCTTAAACTTGGTGTTATTGTTAAGTATAAGCTCGGGTAAATCACCTATACTGATAGCTGGGCAGTTGGGCTGAAGAATCTGCGAATGTGAATCTTTGCAAAGCATGTTCTCCAGAATACTTTGCCGGGAACCGATCCGTGCATGTTTCCCAAAACTAGCATGCACAAGTAGCATGCCAGATGCGTTTTCAAGCCGGATAATTCTTCCTTCCTCGCTCATGAGCCACAGCGTCGCATTCGTCAGGAAAAGGTATGAGCCCCTTGGTAGACCAAGGAAGTGAGTTTCGTTGAAGGGGAGCAGAGAAATTCCCGGGGGACCCTTTAATATGTAGATCCTGTGGTTGTTTATAGGAGTTCTGGAGTATCTTGCTACTAGAAGTACAACTTTGCCTGGCGTAACTACTCCTGTAATTGAACTGGATGGGACACTTGCTACTAAGTTGGAGGGATTAAAGTAAACATGATGTGGGATGCATGAGTCACCTGAAAAAGCAGCTTCGTAAACACTCCAACCCACGAAGAAGTAGTCAGTAAAGTTTTGCAGACGGAGTTTGTAGGAAACACTTAAAGCATAAACCTGGTCGCCCGGTTTTAATCTTAAATACAGTACTGTGTAAAGCTTGCCATCGGAACCCGCTGAGACATTGGATAGAGACAGTGGCTTACTTTGATGAGCCGATAGCCAACTTGGAGTAACAATATCCCTCAAGGAGACGGAGGAAACGAGATACATGCTGGAGAGATTCAGCTTATAAACCGTAATGCTTGCTGGTCTTTGGGCGCGGAGCATATAGTAGACAAGACCTGGGTTAGCTATGATAAGTGGCTCATTTTCGTTTGTGCTAGAGTAGACTTCGAGAATGTCGGACGTGTTAAATGTTCCCAGGATGCTGAGGAAGCCGGAAGTACTGCCATTGTACACGAGTTTTTTAAAGTCGTTGCCTGGAATGGTAAGGTGAAATTGGAGCGAAGACTCAGGGAGGATGGGAATACCCCACGCGTTTCGCGGTATACCTATTGATAGGTCACTCAGCGATAAATTGAACAGCTGTGGAACGCTGACGGAGCTGGCAAGGATTATCGGTAGATAAGTGCTATAGTAGCTGCCAAAGTTATAGTACCAGTCAAAGTAAGCGCTGTACTTCAGTGCTATCCAGCTGGAGTACTTCCTAGCATGCTCTGACGCCTTTAGTTCATAGCTAAAAGGTGCAGGTGAGAAGAAGGAGCCAGTGCGTTCATTGACGTACTCACCACCGCATCTCTGCGTATAAGAACTTGGCCAAGTATCATACGTGCACCACTCAATTAAGCCTTGAGCCATTTGCGGGGAAAATGGTATCGCTAAGCCGAGTAATTGCTCGCTCGGGACTGCGTGTACCCCTCCCGGCACAAGTGAGTAATTACTCGCAAGCGTCCCTGAGATGCTCGGCTGAGCGTCCGTGTCTGTCGAGACAGCTAGGTACCCGTAGAGAAACTGGTAAACCGGGGTTACGCCGAGGTTTTTATCAGCGGTGAGTTGCAGGGGATTTGACTTGATAATCGTCCCATTAGATAGTCTCCAGTACGCAAAGAGCAGGGGTAAGTCAATAAAGCTAGAAAGCGTCACCGCATGTGAACCAGTGGCGTCGGAAAAAACTGCAATGTAGACCAAGTACTCATTGTTAAGCTGTACGTTGTTCATCCTAAGGGAGAAGCGCCAGTAGGAACCACTCGGATAGAAGGATAAGTTCTGGTACAGAGTGCGACACGAAGACAAGTCTGAGCGATTCTTACATGCATATACGTAAACTTTGCCGGGCTGGCCTTTGTTGTACCAAAGGTCATCGGTAGCTGAGAGATTATAGCTGCCAATTAAAGGTCTCAGGCTGTAAAGCTGAACCGTGGTACCACTCCCGAGGTTCCTCCTTAGTGTGATGTCGCTATAAACGAAGTAGTACCTCGCATGAATGACGCTAGGAGCACTAACTATAACTTGCGAGTTGCGGGGTATGGCTAAGCTCTCAGAAGTCTGTAGCGAGCCGCTCAAGCGAACCTGTAAGCTACTCGAGCTATTCCCGTAAATTGCAGTGAGGGCGCATGATGCAACTAACCTTCCATCCACATCTATAGCTCCATGAAAACTCACGGTCTTGTCTATGAGTAGATTATCAACATTGAAGCTATCTGCCGCCAGGTACAGGACATTGGGCGGCGCGCCGGCCCACCACAAGGGGTAATTTTGGCTGCTAGGAGGGATCGTATCAAGCGTGAATTGAATGGACGTAGTAGGTTCCGGGAAAGTAGTGATAATACAGCAGGCTAGTGCGAAAAGTATGAAAGCGAGTAGGACCTTACCCGCCATGGTGACCACTAAGGAGTGTGGGAATTACTTCTACTTGTGAGGCGTTTGAGCACGCGAAAGCATGACTCCTTTCGATCCCGTCCTCGCCTCGAAACCTAATCGTCACGATCGGCGGACAATCGTTTTCGATAGAGAGTACCTCAACCCTTGCTTGGGGCTGCTTTCGAATGACGAGGACGCAGGTGCAGAAATGGCTGGTCTTAGCAGTGAAAGCGTCAATCACACTAGGCAGTGACAGCACTATAATGATTAAAACACTGAGGAAAAATTGCTTTGTCATAGCAGTGAAAATTTCTGTAAAGCATAAAACGAGGAAAAGCCGACATGTTTACTCGTTGCCGGTTTAAAAGGCTTGCGGAAAGCATTTCGGTGGTAAAGAATGTCAGAGGAAGTGGGAAGAAGCTTAATGCTAATAATTACCCTTAGCGTAGTTGCCTTAATCGGCTTCTTCATGTATAGTGTTGCGTCGTCTGCCACCAATAGACCAATACTCGTCCAGGCTGGAGATGCCCTGATAACGGGGAGTCAACCCCCCTACACATTAATCATCTACCTGCAAAATATTGGCACGAGCACGATAGATCTGGCAGGAGCTATGATAAATATTCCTGACCTGGGTGTCAGCTCAGCATTAAGTTGCGATCCGCAGACACTGAAGCAAGGGGATATAACGAAGTGCACTGTCCAAATAAATGTCCAGACTCCCATTACGTCAGCTAAGACGGCTGTAATAGAGACGAGGTACGGAGCAGTCAAGATCACACTCTTACGGGCTTAGGCACATAGTGAAGGGTAGATTCTTTTGCTCGGCGACCTTGAACTGTTACTCTTGCTAACCTTCTCTGAGGCTCAGCCCTCTTATATCTTCTCGTGGCTTACAAGCAATGGATATGCCTATAAAGCGTCCCAAAAGGTTGCAGAAGCAGCGAAGCTCGACGAGATGCATGGCTCCAGGGAAGCCTTAAGGGCGCTTCTGCACGATGAGGTCTCTCGCTTAAAGTTGAGCCTGGAAACCTTCACCAAGAAATCTGAAAGCCTAACAGAGATATTTACGATCACCCTCTTGACAGCCCCTGTCATGCTATATTCCCTGGGGCTTTTCCAGCCTTGGCTTCTGCCATCAACCACAATCCTACTTATAATCCTCAACACCATGATAATTGCCTTATACAATAACTTATACCCAAAAGAACTACGCATCATGAAGTTACCCAGGAAGATGGCTATTTGTGCGGCATATCCCTTGCTAATTTTGCCTGTAACTAAGTTGATCTGGCCTAGCTGTGCAATCGAGATTCTCCTAGCTCTTCTATTCGCATCTTCTCTTCCACCAGGCATAGCTGTTTTCGTTGAGACTAGACGGGTAAACAGGGAGCTGAGGGAAAATCTTGAGCTTCTCATAAAGGCTTCCTCGACGCCATTTCATATTTTTACTTACCTCGATCCAAACATTCTCAAGAGAGAGACGAAGACCGAGTTAAGCAGAAGCGTAAGGATAGCCACATATCTCATGGGTATCTGGGGCTCTGAAAAAATTGGGCTCACAGAGCTCCGGGACGTTTATGAAGAGCTGTTGAGAACGTTAAACTCTATTAAAGCTAAGGGTACGTTTAGCGCTTTGAGTAACCTAGTGGCACTTTTCCTGCTAGGCTTCAGCTCCAGCCTGGTGACTCAGCTAATCTCACTCTTTAAGTCTAGGGAAATTCTTATCTCCATTGGAGTCACCATTGCCTTCGGAGAGGTGAAAACGTGGATGGAAATCTACCTAGCATATGCTCCTCTGGCCTACGCTCTCGGTTTAGCTCTCTTGTCCCTAGGGTCTGTAGCATTTTATCCCATGTGGTTACCTCTCAGCTCTCTGACCGCACTAGTTGGCTATGTTGCAGGAAAAAACATTGTTGTTGGGGGGTGAACAACCATTGGACAAAGCTCTTTATGCGTTCTTTATTATACTAGCTGTCGTTGCGCTATTTACATTACTCTCTATTGACATGATGATAGTGCACGAGGCTCCGGTTGTTTACATAAACGCCACATGCAGTCTAGTCATTGCGCACTAAAGCTGGCCTGTAAAGGCTGCGGCATACCTGTGAGCAGGACTCTCGAGTCATGAGCGCTTGCCGCTCCCAACGACGGGAGAGGCTCGATGTCGCCAAGCAGTTTCTAGGAGTAAGCAGAGCGGCGAGGTCTCTGGAGCAGTTTGGAGCGCTCGCTCAGTAGGCAAACCCTCCGGGTGGAATGAGGGTGTGTGCGCACACTAGAATTATTTTCATGCATGAAGTAGGAAAGAAATATATATCCAAATTTTTTCTAGTTCTCGGGAAGAGTACTAGATGGTGAAGAGCTACATCCTGGTAACGACCAAACCTGGAAAAGAGTATGACGTAGCTGCAGAGGTGAAAAAGTTCCCCTTTGTTAGCGACGTGGATGTAACATATGGTCTATGGGACTTGGTAGTGAGGGTCCAGCCGCCATCCCTTGCCGAGCTGGATAAAGTAATCACGATGATTAGAAGCATAAAAGATGTGGAGCAAACAGTAACTTTAGTCTCACACGAGTAACCCTCATTGTAGAAACTTGAGAAAATTGAGGAGTGGTTATCGCGGTGGTGGGGGCTAGCCTCCTCATTAGCCAGGCGGGGTTTCTGGGGTCTGAGATGGTACAAGCCTCGCGCGCACTCGGAGGGCTGGCGCAGAAATACAACCTGCAGCCGAAAACACCGCTGCTGCGCAGGCTACTCGAGCTCGCGGAAAACCCACCCCAACCCAGATCAAGCGCGCGCTGGAGATAAATCCTCAGATGATCCATTCTCCCTTGTTTATCTTCCCCGGAATGTATATTGAGCTTAGAAATTTGAAGCCGTGGCCTGAAAGAGCCTCAATCTCTATTTTCTCGCCCCGCTCAATGAAAAGTTCAAGCTCCTCCATCCAGCGCTTGGATTCCTTGAACCAGGGGTAATTCATTAGTTCTTTTGCGCGTTTGATGTCACGCTCAGTCGCCTTAATAATGTAGTTCCTGGGAATCTTGTAGCGCTCAATATCCGATGTGGATACGCCTAGAAACCTAGCCTCCGGAGTTGCCAGCCTTTCGCTTTCATAACTCAGCGAGATGGATCCGCTCCTATATACACTGTAAATGTAGTAGCCGTAGCTATCTGCATCGGTCAGTATGTAGACTGGCAGGTCGAATTCCTCCCAAAGTCTGCGAACCATCCTTCTGGTGCTTCTGTCAGGCTGACCCTTACCGGTGACCAGAATACAGTTGTTTTTCCTCCAAAATTCTTCCTCATTCAGTCGCTCAAAGACCGCCCCTTTCTCGACTACGAGAACGTAGTTAGCTTTGACCCTTAGAATTTCAATCCTGTCCACATCGCTTGGGATGCCCCATGCTCCACTGCCCATTCGGGACAAATCTATCTCTGAACCTTTGCTCCTGATTATCATGTTGCCGACAATCCTCCCTTTGGCATCGTGCATTATGCCCATGTGTTCCCTTAAAAGCCCTGTCGCTACTTCAATATCCTGGATAACCGCATTAGATTCCCGCTGGTCTTCCCATGTTTCCTCGCTCACTTTTTTCCCATGCTCATTCACATAGTAGATAGTGTGTTTGCCGGTATAGTACAAGTCGCGTATGGTTGGATAGTCATTTTCTCTCCTAGCCCTCACTATCAGGGAAAGCATTAGGATTGTTTGCATAAATCTTTTTGACTCACCTACATCGAAGAATTCCCTCCTGGCAGTTTTAGGACCGAGCACTAGAAGTTTCCGCTTTTCATCCCATATTGTGTTTGCAAGCGTCCTAACAGGGATCTCGAAAAAGGGCGGTTCGCCAGACTCCAGCTGGCTGTAAATTACTCTCGCCAGCTCCTCTAACTTTGTTAATACTTCCCCCTCCCTCGGCGAGGCTGGCTTACCTGCCCGAAGGCTCCTCTTAGGCAATCAATCTTCACCTCTTTTTCTCAAGCTCTTTTCTCAGTAAGTATTTTAAAAGTGCATCAATCTTGCTCGAATCCTTATTGAGGATGTAGGCAAGCGAAGATGAAACTTCGCCAATATATTTCTTAATAGTGATTTCTTTTCTTTTAACCTCGTACATTTTCTCGATTTTAGAAAGATAAATTCGGAGTCTGCGTGCAACATCCCTTATAGCAGCCTCCAGCTCGTGCTCAACCTCCGGTACGTCGGCAATAGCCTCCTTTCCTACCCCCCTGAATGGTATCTTTGTAGAACATACATGCGTAACTACCGCAATAGGTGCCGGAAATTTTATCTTGTAAATGCTCCAGTCTATAGAGTCAACAATTTTCCTTGAAACATCAACTCCTTCATCGTAAAGCAGAGGCATCTTATTTGCAAACCTCAACAAGAGAACAGCGTCCTGAGGTGGGATTTCACCACCATAGGCAATCGCTGCTTCAACGACGAAGGCGTGCCCGCCGTACGACGAGGGAGGGCGAGACACAGCAGTTGCAAACTCGGGCTTAAGAATGCTCTTCACTCCTTTCTTCAGCAGCTCCGACCCCAGTGGGGAGAGCGTTAAAGGTCGTGGTCTGCGCCACTTGGGATAACTCTTCATGCTCGATGCCAGCTTTTCTAGGTCAGGGAGCTTTAGGTCTTTGATCTTCACGCCTGGTTGAAAACCAGTCCAAGCTAAGAAGTCCTGTGCTATCTTCTCGCCAACACCCTCAAAGTATTTCTCCAAGAACTCAGCAAGCGTTAAATCATCGTTAGCTTTTCTTATCAGCTCCTTCAGTATTTCTATGTCCACACCCTTCGGGTGGTATCTACCTATCTGTGGAGGTTCTGGCAGCACGTTAGAGACCCTTTCAAACAATAATTCACCATCTGGAGACCTGTAGTGAATAGTTGCATAAGGGGAAATTAGGGCTGTGCGCCGTATGTAATCCTCTATCCTCTTCCTAGACTGCAACCAAGAACCCTCGAGAGTCAACTTAACGACTGTGCCATGCCATTTTTTGCTCTTCTTTCTTATGCGCATCTTTTGAACATGAGGGATATTCCTACCAATATCAATGTAGAGAAGATACTCGCCGACGAGATCTGAGTTTATTGGAGAGCTTTTAACATAGATAGGCTTGCCGGTTGTCATTTGAGCATAGAGAACAGCCATTTTTACGCCTAGCCCAAATACACCGCGAGTCTGCCTGACAACATACTTGGAACCATAAAAAACTCTCCCGAAGACATTGGGTACTTCGTGCACTGGGATACCTATTCCATTATCTGCCACTCTTAGTGTTACCCACTCACTTCTTTCCTCATGAAGCCTGATTTCTACATCGATGAAGGGCAGTATGCCATGGGTTTCAGTTGCATCAAGAGAGTTCTCAATTAGTTCGCGCACTGTCTGGTATAGGGCCCTAGAGGGATTTGAGAAACCTGCTATCTCTTTATTCCTGTGAAAAAACTCTGCCGGGGAAAGACCCCTGTAGCTCTCACTCATGCAAACTCACCTCGAATGGAATATGCGTCTCTACTTGCTGAACGTTTAGATGCCATTCTTAATCATGCAGCAAAAATAAAATAAATAAATAAACCTGTGTTTTTAGGATTTTAAGAAAATGTGTCTAGAAAAAACATTTTTAGATATATTCTCCGAGATATATTCAAATAAATTAATGGTTGGCATATTTGTTCGCATAACTTCCTAAACGATCAATCTTAGAGGATACACGCGATACTTGATTCTCTTTTTGCTTTGCCGAATCCTGCTTATGGAATACACGAGTATTGGCAATACTATAGTGAGCATCTCCACGATCATACTACGGTCGTAATACATCCGTAGAAACACCTTAAAATAGTAAACATTTAAAATTTCGAGGACATTCAGCAGCTGAGCAGCACCTTGCCACACGGAGACAAATTCGAAGTCTTAAAAACTCATACCGCTAGGCTTTGGTGGAGCCTTGAGCATAACTGCCCTATTGTTTCGAAACCCTCGCAAGGGTTATTTACTGAAGTGAGACTTACTCCGCCTGGGGATGCTAGACCACTTATTGGCTATTACTACAAGCTTATCTGGAACATCATTGAGAACTATTATTCCTCATTAAAACCCCCACTCCCAAGAAGAAAAGCCATTCTCCTAAACAAGGTTCCATACCCCGACTACGCGGAAGAAATAATCATGGACGGGCAAATTATTGGTCACGTATTTTATGACTTGAAGCAAAGGAGACTGAGATTCAAACCTCTTTACTTCCTCGTAGAGGAGTCTGTGAGAAACCAAACTGGTTACTATGCCATAGTCAACATACCAAAGCTCACAAGAGGATATATTATTAAACGTGGCGCAGTACTTCGTGCCAACCTGCCAGAGACTGGGAAAGACGAATACATAATGCTTGGAACCGCTAACGGAGGATATTATGGAATAGGCGTAGCAATTAAAAACAGCAGAATTTACACGCTGAAGGCCTGGAGCACTAAACCCCGCACATGGCTCGACAAGGACCCCTCGCTTCTCGAAGTGGCCAACTACAACAAGCAGAGTTTACTGGAGAAAGAGAAGGAGGCAGTAGAATTCATCAGAAAAGTAAAGGAAAAATACGACTTACCAGTATTCGTTTCGTTCTCTGGCGGAAAGGATAGCCTAGTAACCCTCCATTTAGCAGTTAAGGCGCTAGGCAATGACAAAGTAGTGGTCGTCTTTAATAACACTGGACTCGAGTTCGAGGAAACCGTGGAGTTTGCCAGAAGGATAGCCGAGCGCTATGAAGTAAAATTCATTGAAGCAGATGCCAAGGACAATTTCTGGAGAGGACTGGAGGTGCTTGGTCCACCGGCACGAGACTACAGGTGGTGCTGCAAAGTCACCAAGTTCTCTATCCTGGCCAGAACAATTAAGACAGTTTTTCCTAAGGGGGCTCTCAGCCTAGTAGGTCAAAGAAAATATGAGTCAAGCTCTAGGGCGCTCTCGCCACGTGTATGGAGAAACGCCTGGCTTCCAAGCATCATCGCTGCAAGTCCTATTCAAGACTGGACAGCCCTTGATATTTGGCTTTACATCCTTCTCGAGAAGCTTCCAGTAAATAAATTGTATTTCTTGGGCTTTGACAGACTGGGCTGCTGGCTGTGCCCAGCAAGTGAAGTGGGGGAGATGGAACTTGCAAAGAAAATAAAACCAGGAATGTACAAGAGGTGGGACGACTATCTACTTTCCTACGCCGAGAGGCATGGCTTGCCCAAGGAGTGGGTCACATGTGGTCTTTGGAGGTGGGTAAATCCACCGAAAGATATTCTTAAGCAATGTCCAGTAAGTTATGGGGCACAGCGCGGCCCCGAATACTCCCTAGAGAAAAAAGGAGACGGTATAGAGGTTACTTTGCTATCAAAGCCTACAACTAGATTTGTGCCCGGAAAACTTCTCAACTTATCCACCTCAGCCTCCACTCTTAAAATAGGGGCAGTCTACCAGGACAAAGAAAAGCTTGTTATAAAATTTGAGGAACCCCCCACACCTAAAGATGTTGAGCTAGCTGAAAGAGTCGTTATAAGGGCATATTATTGCATAGAGTGTTTAGAGTGCGCTGCCAATTGCCCTGTTGGCTCTATTAAACTTGACCAGGAGAATGGAGGCGTAAAGATAGATGCAGAGAAGTGTATCAGGTGCTCTCTCTGCAACTTCAAGTGTCCAGTAGCCGAGTATACACTAAAGGCCAAAAGCGCTAGTACATAAGTCCCCGTTTCCTGGGTTACTGCCTTGAGCTGTTTTATCCAGCTAACAGCAACAGTCCCCAAGGTTAATGTTTATAAACCTCGTACATCGCAAAGTGAAGAGATCTTGAGGTGATGCCATTGGCGTATATTCCTAGAACCCTGGTATTAGGAAGATGCGTGAGGTGCGGCAAGAGAATTTATCGTGGAGATGAATATTACTGCTGCCAAAGCTGTGGAGTAAGCTACTGTCCAGAGTGCACGAGAAAGACTCAGGGGAAATGCGCTATCTGCGGGAAGCCGTTGGTAAAGAAGCCCTAGTGTGCGTGTTCTCGACTAGCCAGCATGGCTAGGTAACGTATATTTGAAGGTCTTCTTGCCCTCCTCGTGTTGTCTTACGAAAATGCCAGCTACAATCATTTTGCCGATACTGCACTTTGGACAAATGCCTTTTTCTTGAAAAAGAGAGTCACCATTCGTGAAGCCTCTCTCCTCCTCGTACCCACAGGCCTCACACTTTAAAAGCGTAATTATTTGCCTAGGCACGGGTTTAATCCTCATTAGTTTGGCAAGCGACCAGGAAACGTATGCAGATAGCATTGATACCAGTAATGCACCTGACAAGTACTGCTCATTCTTAGTTGCAAAGTACAGGTTAAGCAGAGCGACTAGGATAGCTACGGAGGCGGTAAGCGCTACCAAGTATACGGGAATCCACCTCCTCTTTAGGTTTATTATCAATTCGTCTGCGCTCGACGTGAGGACCCCCTGCTAGTATTCAGCTATGCATATTTTAGGTTTTTCCAAGCGTTTCCAGCCGCGACGTGAGAGGAGCAGAAGAACTACGTTGCTTGAGCCTGGTTCATCAACTGTGGGCTAAGAATTTTACTCTTGAAGAGCTTCTCAAGCTCCTTTAGGTGTATTACTGGAAAAGTTAATGCCAGTGAATCAATTATCTCAAAGATTTTTCTCTCATCATCTTTATCCAGTATACTGTCGTTTTCCACTAAGTGGTTGAGAGTTTCGAGAAGCGTGGATGCCTCAAGGCGTAGCTGGAGTCTTCTCTTCTCAATACTGCTCCGCTGTAATCGATACTCTTCGGGTGAGATCTCGCTGGAAATATATTTCTCATCGAGCAAGAAAAGCGTATCACGCAAGCTACGAAGCTCACTCACTATCTCTGAGAGTCTCTCGGTAACTGCGCGAACCGCTTCGTGCGTCTGGTCTAGAAGGAATATTCTCTCTCTTTCGACTCTTATCCTTTCTGGCGAGATAGTTATTTTCTGGTTTGCCCGCGTCTTCACAACGACTTTTAGAGGACGCTTCTCCCTCTTGGAAATATAAATTTTCCAAATAACTCCAATACTTTCTCCTTTCCTGTTACACACGCTCCTGCCAACTATTCTTTCAAGCATTTTCCTATCGTTTATCTCACTTAGAAGGATGCCTCTCATACACTTCACTAAACCTTGCTGCTTATAATTTTATCAAGGGTATGTTTGTTTTTAATGATGTTTACCAGTTGAAAACAAGCTGTATTACTTCCGTCCTACGCGCGCACCCTCATAGCGCCCTGTTAGGAAGGGCGCCCCTCACCGCGCCCCAGTTGTTGCTGGGGGCTTGGGTGTCATGGGGTCCGCCCGTTGCCGGGCTTCACCCCCTCCTCGGTCCCGCGCGCTGGAGCCCCCTAGGGGCTTGGAGGCTTTCTCCTCGCCTGCAGGGGGAACGGCTAGCGCGTCAAGGCGTTCTGGTGCTTTGCCAGCCACTCGCTCATGGCTTCGAGAACCCCCGCAGCCATCGCCGTGTAGTCGTCGCACTCCTCTTTCGCCATGCGCGCGAAGTAGGCGTATGCGAGGTTGTACAGCGCGCCCTTGTCCCTGTCCCAGCGCAGCCCGCAGTGCGGGCACTCGTATACCCTGCTACGCTTCGTGTGCGCTATCTCCTCGCCTCTGCAGCCGCACCTCGGGCAGTGCCTCCCCGAGGCACGTGCAAGCCTGAGCATCGCTCCCTCGTAAGCGGCTAGGTTCCTCAAGCTCCTCCTCGCCCTCAGAAGCGTCCCCTGCAACTTTGTCCCTCTGAGCGATTCATTGTTTATCGGGTCCACGAGCATTAATGTGTTCATGCCTTGCTGGCGTGCCTCCCTCACAAGCCTGCGCACCTCCGCAGCCAGCT
>JAJHRM010000351.1 GCA_020832965.1 Thermofilum sp.
TTGCGGGGGCTCACGTGAGCTCGTTGTTTACGATCTTGAACGAGTACGGTCTCTCAGCGAGGCTTGAGCAGAGCCCCTCGCCAACCCTCTTGTTGTAAGTCTAAGACAGCACCATGACGGGTACACGCCACCTTCTTGTCCTCCCTTAATTCTCCGTAAATTCTCTGTAGAAGGACCGCCCACAACTAGTATGGGACGCCTGTTATCCGCGGCGTAGAGGCCTTCCTTGAGCCTTATCACGAGGATTTCCTTCCCTTCGACCTTAAACCTCCTCTCTGACCTTACTTAATTTCATTGATCTTGCGCAACTTAACCATGGAATTCGATTTTTAGACAAGGGGCTAAAACATGCTATGGGCGAGATAAGTTTGGTACCTCAAGCTAGCCCTTCTCTTTAACCCGCAAGGGTTGCCGAGCTTAGAAGGAAGCCTCGCAGGGATTGGCTTGAAGCCCCGGGCGGGATTCGAACCCGCGACCTGCCGCTTACGAGGCGGCCGCCATAACCTCTAGGCAACCGGGGCCTCGCGCTATCTTCTCTCGCCAGCCCTTAAGATAAAACTTACTTCAAAGTCAATTCGAGGACTGACACTACGCCACTTTCGTCGAGGCCTCGCCTCAATGAGAGGGCCGCTTGCTTCGCTCAGCACGAAATAAATATAGTGCACCTTGTAAATCAAGAATAAGCGGGCGGGGGTGGCCGAGCTAGGTCAAAGGCGCGGGACTGAGGCACGACCGCTGGGGGTCGCTCGACTCCCGTGGCGTAGGCCTGCGTGGGTTCAAATCCCACCCCCCGCATTAATTTACCGAAATTTTAAATCGCGTAAGCACACTTTCTATCATGCCAAAACCAAACAGGAGAAAGACCGATACTATCAAGGAGAGGGCGATCTACGTTTATCTCCCATCCGTTGAGATGGCGGAGAGATGGAAAAGAAGGGCAGAAAAAGCTGGCGTATCGATTTCAAAGTTTGTCATCGAAAGGGTTGAGGACTCAATAAGGAGGGAGGAGAGTGAAGAAGGGTACCTGAGCAGAGCCGAGCTGATAAAAAGGCTTAGGGAGGTAGAAGAGGAAATAAAAAGCTGAGAAGCGAAAACAACCTTCTAAAAAAGCTCGTTGAAAATCTTGACAGCGAGCTGAAGCGCTACAGGGCGAAGCCCTTTGCGGAGGAGGGCTTTGAGGGAATGAGGAGATTCGACAGAGAGCTGATAAAGCTTCTGAGGAAGGGGGCGTAGGAAAAACGACTACTGCCGTGAACCTCTCAGCCTGCCTTGCAAAGCTTGGGAAAAGCGTCCTCCTGATCGACGCCGACCCTCAGGCTGCAGCAACATCTGGACTTGGCTTCCAGAGAGTGGAGAAAAGGATCTACGACGTCCTTCTCGGCAGATGTGGGGCGGAGGATGCGATCCTGAAGACGGAAGTGAACGGGCTGGAGCTGCTGCCGAGCTGCATAGACCTGGCAGCTGCAGAGCTCGAGCTCGGAGACGCGAAGGACAGGGAATTCAGGCTGGCGAAGGCTGTTTCCGGAATCAGAAAGGACTTCCTGATAATCGACACACCACCGAACCTCGGCTTAATGACTGTCAGCGCGCTCGTCGCGAGCGATGCCGTGCTGATCCCCGTGCGGGCCGAGTATTACCCCCTTGAGGGCTTTGCTCACCTGCTGCGCTTTCTTAAGGCGCTGGAGTCCAAGCTTGGAAGGGGGCTGAGGAAGATGGTCCTGATTGCTGTAAGGATCCAAAGCCTCACCTTCGCTTAGCATCATGCCAACCCTCGAGAACTCCATTATGTAATACTCGCCGTAAACTGATGTTAGTTCAACGGACTTAGAGATCAACCAGTCTCCAAGTATTATGGCTAGGGATGGGCTGTACTTTCTATTCAGCGCAATTCTGCCCCTTCTCGTTTCAGCACTGTCTATAACGTCGTCGTGAAGGAGGCTTGCTGTGTGTATGAGCTCGACCGCTATTGTTGGGTTCATCAGCTTATCATAATCACAACCACACATTTTGCCGGGTAAGAGGACTATTAATGGCCTAACATGCTTTCCTCCGGCAGAAATTGCATATTTTAAAGCTTTCCCTATCCTAGCGTTAGAATCAGCGGAATTCATGACGCGATTAAGTTCTTTCTCTATGATGATGAACTCTTCCCAGTTTTCGATCATTTACCGCTCCTTAGGCTTCCTAATATAACTTTTTGCATTCGAGGAGACGAGCAAAAATTTATCCAGATACTATTATTAATACTTGGAGAATCTATGGGTTATGGTGAGAACGTTGTAGAATTTGTTAGCCACGTTTGCAAAGCCTATGGGCCGAGGATTGCCGGTAGCGAAGGGGAGATGAATGCCGGAGAATACATATACAAACTTATGTCCGATTTTTGCGATGAAGTCAAAAAGGACTGGTTCATTTCGCGGCCGAAGGGTTTCACGGATTATATATGGATTACCACGCTTCTCTACATCCTCGGTGCGGTGCTTTATTTCATGGGCTACTGGTTCCTGACATTTCTGCTGATCTCCTTGGGAATGGCTATCTTCGTTCTGCAACAATGCCTTCATTACGAATTGATCGACTTCCTTTTCCCCAAGGCTCAAGAATTCCATATCGTTGGCAAAATAATGCCGAAAGAGACGCCGAAAAAAAGAATCCTTCTCTCGGCTCATTACGATTCGCCGTACGAATTTCCGTTACTTGGAAGATTAAGGTATAAAGCCGCCGCCTTCTTCGTTCTGCCGCTGATAATAATAGTCGTCATTTCGGCCTTACTGAGTATTATAAGATACTACCACGACGTTGATTTAATACAGAAGCCCCTTGCTTGTTGCTGGAACGGTTCTGCTTTTGATCGTTGCCTCAACCCTGAGATCCAACCGTCTTTCGCCAGGGGCTAATGACGATCTCGCCGGGGTGGGTGTCGTTCTGGAAGCAGGAAAGTAT
>JAJHRM010000353.1 GCA_020832965.1 Thermofilum sp.
GGGCTGGTACGACAATGGGAGCTACGCTACGGTGAAGCTTGCCGCGACCGACGTGGACGCGGGGCTCGTGACGTACCGCTTCGAAAGGTGGGAGGGCTTGGAGCCGGGAGACGTGGTCGTGGAGCGCGGCACCGTGAAAGTGCTCGTGAACAAGCCTAGGAGCCTGGTTGCCGTCTGGAGGGAGGACTACACGCGCGCGTACCTGCTGCTCGGGCTACTGCTAGCCGCAGTAGCTGCCTTTACGGTGAAGGCGAAAAAGCGCGCGTCAGGCGCTCGATAGCATCCCGTTAAGCGGAGCTGAGAGCTGAGCGTAACGCGTTTTCGCGAGCCGCGGAGGCGCGGAGCAAAGAGGAGCTCAGGCTCGCTCTCCGAAGCCCCTCTACTTGAACATCTAGCGCGCAGCGTACCTGCCGGGGGCGACTCTCTGGGCGCGCCTTCAACTCAACGCTTTACCAAGCGGCTTGAAAGCGAGCTTACGCCGCCGAAGGCTGGAGAAGAGCGCGCATCGTTGCTAAAGCAAGATCCAGTATCCATTCGCCCCCCTATCGTCCCCCTGAGGTGCACGTGCGTTAAACTCTTATATCTTTGAGCTCTTTCGAATACTGTGGCTTCTTACAGCGAGGCTAAACGTATGGGTGCTGATGAATGCGAGCTGTATTGGTACCGATACTTTAAAGAACTAGGTTATGAGGTAATATACCTTGGAGGGAATTTCCCAGGTTGTGATATGATAGCTTTAAGGGTTAAATGTGATAGCAAAGGGAATGTCATAGAAGTTACCGAGGCTATATTCATTGAGGTAAAGTCAGGTCCCAAAGCACACTTATCACGTGCGCAGCGCGAACTCGCTAAAGAAATAATGAACAACCCAGTAATCAGAATCGATCGTCAGAAAACCAAAACATTCTACGCGATATGCAGATGCGACTACGACTCCCATGGTCGCTACATACCTTTAAAATGCGAAATGATGCCGGTTAAGCTCGATTAGCGCAGATGAATCATAGGTGAATTATCGTAAAAACTCCGTTAGCGTGCAAGGCATTTACATTATTACTTGCGCCATTACTGCTGATGGGCTCCGACGCGGCTCGGGGGCTTGTGCTGTTGGCGGTGCTGCTGATCGCTTTCGCCGCGGAGAGGGGTTGGGCGCTCTGGAGGAGGGGTGGGAAGCGGGCTCTGCTACTGAAGCTCTACACCAGCCTGCACTGGGAGAGAGCGCGCTGAGGGCTGAAGATGCAGCGAGAAGCTCTACGGTGTTGGCACCAAAACGCGATTGACGCGCTAACAGCGGCTGACGCGGCACACCTCGTAAGTAGTATGTGCTCGATGCGATAAGGTTGAAGAAGACAACAAAGCTCCGCAAAACCTGCTGAAGTGCGGGCTCTCCATTTGCCGCTGCACGTATGCTAACCGAGTTAGGTTGTAGCACTTCCACCTTCTATACATACCACTAGGTATGCGCCATAGCATACGCCAGGCTTTAATAAGGGGAAAGAGCCGAAATCTCCCTAAGGGAGCCGCATGTCCGGTGAGGGAGAGGACGTCACTAAAATCTTAGCGTTTTCCATACCTTTACGTAGCTATTTCCACGTATTTGTGAAAAAATACTGGTTTCGCTTAGTGGTTCTTTTAATACTTAGCGTACTGTTGCTCTACTCTCTAGCACATGAGAAGCTGTTCGAATTCCTACTTTTTATCGTTACTTGGCTACAGCTGGAGCTCGCATACAGGCAATGGTGGTTAGACAGAGTGACGGAAAAACCCCATTTCCAGCCGCGACTCCCTGGTAATGGTAAACATTTGTACATAAATCCTCCGCGGCTGAGCGCGCAAGCGCGGGGCGCGAGCGTTGCTCAAACCGCCGCCTTCCGCGCTCCCCAGCGCGCTACGCCTTTTCTCCAACCGATAGCCGAACGCTTACCCGGACATTCAACAAGCGCGACCGAGCTCGCAAACTTTGCGTGGAAGATCGCGGCTAGCGTGCGACGCCGGTGGGTTCTCCGACCAGCGCGCAGCACGCTCAAGTGCCCCAGCGACGCTCGCGGCGAGGTCTGCGTCCCGACCTCTCCCCCTCCTCCAACCTTTCCGCTCTCGGACCGGAAGTTCTTTTGCTCAACGTTTCTGTTCGACCCCGCTCCTTTCCCTCCAAATTCCCTCTTTCCGCCGGGAATCGGGAAAGGGTTTGCACGAATCCATACATGCGTCGGGAGGCAGTGCGGGTGAGCTTTCATGAACTTCGAAGTTCGCGGAGGAAAGGCTTATAAGGGAGTAGGCTGCCAAGACCTCGGCAGCAACTGGGAAAGAATTGAAAGCTACTACTGCCAGATGCCAACTAAGGAGCGCATGTATCTGCAGCAACTGGGAAAGAATTGAAAGGCGTCCGACGAACGATGCATTCCCAGAAAGAGATTTCTATCACCTGCAGCAACTGGGAAAGAATTGAAAGAGTAGTCGGTCCCGTGGGCGCCGGTCCTCGACCTCTCTGTGCAGCAACTGGGAAAGAATTGAAAGAGGAGACGTGCCCGAGTGGTTGCGCGACATCGCCAACGCCGCGCAGCAACTGGGAAAGAATTGAAAGATACTGGTATATGGGGGTAGGGTGTGGGTGTATAGTAGTGTGGGCTGGCAGCAACTGGGAAAGAATTGAAAGGGAAGTGCGCGGAGCTTGCGGATGCGGTAGAAGAGCTGCGCAGCAACTGGGAAAGAATTGAAAGCTTGACGATTTCCCAGCGTGTAGCCGCCGCCTCGAGAACTCCGCAGCAACTGGGAAAGAATTGAAAGGTCGGCGAGCGGGAGCTTGAACCTGAACCCCATCATCTCCGCGGCAGCAACTGGGAAAGAATTGAAAGGTTAACGATATCGCGTAATACTTTCCCTTTTCCTCTATGATAATAGCAGCAACTGGGAAAGAATTGGAAGAGTGTTATGGTGGTTT
>JAJHRM010000352.1 GCA_020832965.1 Thermofilum sp.
AGTAAGTTGACTATTTTATCCATGGAGCTCAGGTAGCCTCCGTAGCTATCAATCACGAGGATTACTACGCCTCCTCGGGCAGAGTCAACTCCTTTCTTAACTAGGTAGTAGCTTCCCTCGTCTATGCGGCCTCTCAACTCGATAGTCACTACTATCGTGGGACTAGCGCTTGCGATAAGCAATGATGCCAGGATCACTAAAGACAGCAGAACAAGCGTGTGGAGTTTAAGACAGGCGCTACGCATCCTACCCCAGTAACCCTCTACTTCATGTTTTAATAAACTTTATTACGAGAGGCTCTTTTTCAGTTCTGTAGCAGTGAAAAGGCTACGGCTCCCGTGCTAACAATAGAGGTTGCAATAAGGTTTGTTACTTCATTCGTAATAAACCTGCATCCGGAGATTGGGACTGCCTTGTTGCCGCACGTATGAATCTTCCTGTCTGTAAGCGCTCTGCATTGAGGGCAATAGTATTTTATTTGCAGCGTTGCTCCAGTCAGGGAGTCCAGGACTTCGCCTAGCCAACCGCAGAGAAATATTGTAAGGAAGGTCTGCGCACTCACAAGTCCAGGGCGCTCCATCGAGCTGGCTAAAATAGCGATTGCTGCTGAAAGAAGAGCTCCGGATGCGGAGCCCAGTGTACCTAAGAGAGTCACGCCGCCGGATGTTCCCGGCTCTACTCTTTGGCTGGGTTTTGTTATCAGTCGCGGCTTAGACTTGGAAAGCGAGCCCACCTCTGCCGCCCATGTATCCGCGTTAGATGAAGCTATAGCTGCATATATGCCTGTTATTAACGCGTAGCTCAACTTTGAATAAGGGCTTAGTAAGTGAATTGCTGAAAGTGAGGCTGCAACCCCTCCTGCGCCAACTACCTGCATAAGGCTTCTGCCACCTTCCCTTTCCGATGCCCCGATGCTCTTCTTATAGTTGAAATTCAGCTTGGTGAGTAAAGATGAGGAGAAGAAGAAGAACAGTGAAGTGATGAAGACACCTAGTCCCGCTGAGAAGTATAAGCCAGAGAAAAAAATGCTTAGGATCGCAGCTCTTTTTTCCAGGTATGACCTCCTTGTCGCGTAAATCCCGAGAGGTATGCCTATCAAGACTCCTAATAGGAAGCGTTGCAGCCCTTCGCACGTCACAACGGGTAGAAGCACTGCTGATATTAATAGGTATCAGTTTGCGCCGAGCACACCGGCAAGCGCACCTCGGTCTAAACTGGCTATGGTCTGCTGTGCGCGCGGCTCTACATCATGAGAGCCGCCTCCAGGAAGTGAGGCTCGAGCCTCCTCACGTTCATCCTCAGCGTCTTCGAGACCTCCCTAGCCACGCCGTGCGCGTACCACATGGCCACCAGCATCTCTTCCAGCGCACTGAGGAAAATTACAGCTCGAACTCTATCTTCTCGTAGCCATAGATTCTTTCTCCCTCGTTTAGCCTCAATATCAAGATATTTGAGCCAATTATCTCGACCTCCCCGCTCATTTCAACATTTACTATTTTGCTCTTTAGTGGAAAGTACCAGTAGGCGGTTATCGGATACTCGGCAACAGTATTCTCGTATATATTTTCGTAGTAGTTTACTCCACGTACGGGCTTCCCCTTGAAGAAGATGAAGTAGGTTATAAATGGCTCTTCAGGGACGGACTTAAAGCCTATATCTACGCCCACGACTCTTGGTCTTGCTTTTTCACCGTTAATGACTACCTCCTCTTCGTCTAAGAAGGCCTGCATGTTTGTTGCTAGAAGACTAAGCTCTTTCTCCAATTTTTCCTCATCCTCCAGCAGCTCGTAATAAGTCCCCTCCCCATCAAAGTAGTCGAACACTATTGTTTGGTAAACTTCTAGCCTCCTCGTAACCACGAATATACCCGTTGCACTTAGAGGCTCTAATTCCACCACGCAAACGCATATACAGGAGAGGTTTTTAGGTCTTTGCATACCTCGATTTAGCGCACGCTGGCAAGGTTCAGGACAAAAACGTATGTTGTCACCACAAGAGGGATAATACCGGTCGAGGCAGAGCAGGGGTCAAGCGGCTGCTGACCCCGCGCTAAGAGGCGGGGCGATGAGGTGGCGCGTAAGCGCTATGCTTGAGTAAAAAATATCTGAACGATAATGCAACATCACTTGTAGCAAAGCAATGATCAGGACGGCTGTGGTGCTTGCAGGTGGGAAAGGGACTCGCCTGAGGCCCTTAACCCTCACTATTCCGAAGCCTCTCCTCCCCATTGGAAATCTACCCTTAATAGATCATACCTTGACCCTTCTTTACCTTCACGGCTTCAGGAAAATAGTAGTTGCCGTGAATTATCTTAGGGAGAAGATAATAAACCACTTGGTGAGCAAATGGATTGATAAGGACATCGAGATAGCTACTCCACTCATCTATCCAGCTGACACAGCTGACGCTGTCAGGAAACTGGCCAACTACATTGATGAAGACTTTATCGTGGCGATGGGAGACGTGGTGACGAACATGGATTTAAGACTTTTCGCTAACCACCACGAGAAAGCAGGAAGCATGGCAAGCGTTGCACTAATTGAGGTCTCTTCCCTAAGAGACTTCGGCGCGGTACTTTTAGACCAGGATGGCTACATTCACCACTTTATCGAGAAACCCGGCTCGCAGGAGATGTACGTTGCCTCCATTGCCTTTGCAATGCTGCATAGCAGGCAAGCAAAACTCTTCGCCAATCTAGCTAATAGCGGTTTTTACGCCTTCAGGCATGAAGTACTTGATGTGCTAGAGGAAAATTTACACTTAATGGACTTCGGCAAACATGTCTTCCCGTGGCTTTTGGAGAACGGTTTCAAGGTTTCCGGGTGGTACGCCACAGAAACCTACTGGATCGATGTAGGCAGACCTGCCAGTTTCCTGAGGGCAAACTTCGACTTACTGGATGGAAATGTTGAGCCTCTGAAACCTTATGGAAGGCTCC
>JAJHRM010000354.1 GCA_020832965.1 Thermofilum sp.
ATTACGAGAATGCTCTCGATCCTAGCTCTTACGTTTCCCTAATCCACGAGCACTATCTGCTCGACGAGAAGAACCCGTTGCGCGAAGAGCTCCTCCAGTACATACTGGATCAGGTAGCGAGGATCTGGCAGCGCGAGGTTCTACCGGAAGCTGTTCGGAAGAGACCGGGAGACTGGCTCCTCGGTAAGCTGAGGTACTTCGTCGACGCTCTCAGCCGCTACTACGTGACAGACGTCTTGCGCGCGAGGCTGATGACAGACGACGAGTTCGCCGCCGAGCTTAACGCGCTAGCGCTGAAAGCCGGCTACAAGAACGGCTTGACGGACATCGTAGGCGAAGACTACAGCCGCGTTGAAACACTGGCTAGGATGATGGTCTACGTTCTCATGAACAAAATCATCTTCTACAAGGTGCTAGAGCGCCACTACAAGCTCGACGAGCTGAAACCGATCCTCGAGCAAAACCCGAATATAAGCTCCGGAGAGTACCTCAACCTCCTCAACCAGTACTTCAGCAGAGCGATCAGCGTTACCGGGGATTTCGAGCAGATCTTCATAACGGGCTTGTACGATCACATCGTCCTTTCCCAAGACCGCGGCGCGCTGATGGAAATCGACGAGCTCATCCGGCTACTATCGGAAATAGAGATAGAAAGGTTAGGCGACATAATAGGGTACATCTACGAGGATTTGATCCCCGCCGAAGAAAGGCACAAGATGGGGCAGTTCTACACCCCGCAGCCGATAGCCGAGCTGATAGCTAGGTGGTGCGTAAACGGCAACCCCGACGCCCTCATTTTGGGGCCCGGCTGCGGGAGCGGAACTTTCGAGGTCGAAGCTTACTGGATCCTCTCGCAACTAAAAACGGGCAGAAAGAGAGGCATCCCGCCCGGTAATGATGTACACAGAGATATTCTCAAGCAGATCTATGCCCTAGACATTAACCCGTTCCCAACACAGTTAACGGCTATGAACTTAGCCATGAAAAACGTTAGAGCCCCAACAACGGAGGCCAACATAGTCACAGCGGACTTCTTTAGCATAGCACCTGGACAGAAAGTCATAGCACCTTACCCTATTATGACGCCAACCGGGCCTAAGCATAAGGAAATAGTATTCCCCAAAGACTTCGACGTTATAATGGGGAATCCGCCGTATACTAGATGGGGGGAGATACCAGAGGATGTTCAACGTAATATAATCAAGAGAGTAGGTAAGCTTCTCGAGAGCTACGACCTCCTACCTGTTGCTCGTAGAAGAGGTGCTGAGTACACGATGGTAGTCTTCTGGATAGCCCACTCATTAAGTTTCTTAAAGGATGGAGGTAGGCTAGGGATGATAGTATCGGACTCGTGGCTGCAAACAGCATACGGTGTAAGATTTGGAAGGCTTCTGGCAGATCATTTCAAAATCTGCGCAATAATAGACATAGCCTCTAGAGTATTTCCTGTACCATTAGTCGGTGCATGTATAATCCTCTTAGAGAAGTGTTTAGATGACGCAAAGAGGGACTCTAATGTCATTACCTTCGCGTATCTTAACATTAAGAAAGGTAGAATTGATGTATCAAATGTTCTGAAAATAATTGAGGATAAAAGGCCCAATATTCTGATTTCCGACGAGTATGATATTATCGTTAATGTTTACAAGCAAAACGAGGTAAGGAAAAGCGAGTCTCCATGGATAACATTTCTATTTAATGCTAGCGATATTTTAAATACCTTAAGACAACATAAACTTGTAACTAAACTTGAAACTTACTTCGAGCCAACATATGGAAACATCATTTACACGATCCTTTACACGAGGAGGATTGTCAGGACGAGGCACGCAGGCGTCGGAGGCGAGGAGTTCTTCTACCTCACAGAGGACATTGCAGGCAAACACAAAATACCTAGGGAGTACCTTTACCCCCTCCTTCCGTCGTCTAGATACATGAACTTCTTCACGTTCACCGAAGATGATTGGATGAAGCTGAAGAATGAAGGGGCGAAGTGCTACCTCTTTGTCTGTCACAGGCCTAGGCACGAGATACCTCAACAGATCCTAGAGTACATCAAGCTGGGAGAGACGGAATTAAAGCTGCTCAAGGGTATCCACCGCGGAGAGCCGGTAAGCAGGTCTAGGGCCGCTGAAGAGAGGAAGAAGTTACGGCAGTACTTCTTCGACTGGTACGACCTAGGGGGCGTCGTCGAGGCCCCTATATATGTAGCAAGGGGCTCCCAGTACTGGGTTAGGTTCGTGTTAGCAAAGTACCAATGCGCCCTGGATGACAGGGTCCTCGCTCTAATA
The DNA here is from genome assembly GCA_020832965.1 of Thermofilum sp. The sequence goes on from JAJHRM010000354.1 coordinate 2,292, forward strand.
CCAAAACAGGGGGTTGAGTTCGACGAGGTCGAGCTCAAGGCGCTCTTAGCCTACTTGAACTCGTCCTTCGCGCAGCTACAGGCCGAGGTCATGGGGAGGAGCACTGGAGGAGGCATGATAGAGCTTGACGTGAAGCCGCTGCGCGACTTTGTGTTCCTAGACGTAAAGAGGCTCCCAAGGAAGTGCTTGGAGGAGCTCGCCAAGCTTTTCGAAGAGCTTGAGACTGAGGCTAGAAGACTGGGGGGCGCTGACGAGGCCGAGAACGTCTTCGGCTCCGAGCTTGCTGAAGAGCTGACAGGCAAAGAACGCATTAAAGGCGGAATTCAGGGGCTCTTCAACACCGTCATTAGGAAGATCGACGAAAAAGTTGCCAGAATCCTAGAGGCGGAAGCTTTGGTTGAGCCCGTCAGGACAATGGTCGTGGAGCTCGCGAGGAGGAGGCTGGCGAGGGGTGCAGAAGCCAAGCCTAGTGCTCTCAAGGGTTCAGAAGAGCAGCTGTATCGTAGGAGCGGGCGTAAGGGAGCGCGTATAAAGGAGTCTGATGCAAATGCTCGCACAACTAGGCTGACGGACTTCATGTAAGGGTTGGAGCTAGCCATGCCCTACTCGGGGCGGAGCGCTCCCCGGTGCCCTAAGT
>JAJHRM010000355.1 GCA_020832965.1 Thermofilum sp.
TCGACCACGCAAATGAAAGCTCGCCTCTCTTTCTCAGCGAAGATCACGCAGTCGCACATCTTCCTGTCGCTGTGGATCCACTCACCCTTAAGCACAACGATGTTGCTGAGCCCGGCAAGGTTAAGACTACACCCATGTTCAGAGCACTCTTGAACAACGGCGCTGCGGAAGCGGTCTCTCACGCAGCTTATCATCGAGAAAACCTAGCCTAGCCTATCTCCCTGGTGATCCTGAGCGCTTCCCCGTAGAGTGCCTCGTCCACCCTGAGGAACTCATCCTGTGGTATCCCCTCCTCCTCGCTCACCTCTGCCTTCCTCACCCTGCACCCCTTGCTCTCCTCGTCGTAGTAGAACACATAGACAGCGACCTCGTCCGGTATGAGGTAGTCTTCCTCCCGGTAGCCCTGCTCTACGCGCTTCCCTGGCTCTAGCCTGCCGAGCAGTATGAAGTTGTTCAGTTGCTCGAGCAGGTAGTCGCTGTGGGTTGTTACCAGGACGTACACACCGCTTCTCACGAGCCTAACCAGGTACTTGGCGAGCAACCTCTGGTTCTCCGGGTGAAGGTGTGCCTCCGGCTCCTCGATTACCAGGACGCTCTTGGGTCTAACGTAGTACTTCAGGTAGAGGATAAGGGGAGCAAGCTCGGACACAGAGGAGGAAGCCCTGTGCAGGGGAAGCTCGACATCATGGAACCTGTACCTTATCTCAGGGTAGGAATACTTCCCTTCGAGCGATTTCGCCTCAATCTCTCCCTCTAAGAGCTCCTCCTCTAGCTCCTGAGAAAGCTTGAAGAGCGGACCTTTTCTCTCAGGCAGGGCGATTACCGATGACAGGAAGTCGGCAACGACGCCTGGGAAGCTCGGTATCTCCAGCTCCTCTATGCCAGCGAACGGGATTTTCCTCACTATGCTAGCAGTGAGCGCTTTGTGACCCTGAAGTATCCCTGATCTTGCGGCGGGGAGGTAGTAGCAGGGAGCTAAGACACCTTTAAGCAAGCTGAATGCCATGTACGTTAAAATGGTATCTAAGATTTCTAGTCGAAATAACTCAAGTGGGAAACCCTTCTCCACTTCGATTAGAATTTCACTGCCTTTCTGAGTTATCCTTAAGGGAGGCCGGCGTCTCTCGGATACCATGATCCTAATCCTAGGATAATCTAGCTGCGGATATTCTACAATCCTTAACCCCTCACCTGAAAGCTGCAAGACAATGCTGGCGGAGCCAAGCCTGATCCTCAACATGGAGAAGGCTTCTCCCGCTTTGACCAGCTCCTTTGATGGACACGCGAAAGTACGGGTAATCTCCCTCTCCAATACTTGTTCGAAGAAATCCTTGATAATCTCCTTCAAGAGATCTTCTACGTGTTGCCTCGAAACTTCATATTCTCCAGGCTCACTTAGCCCTAGGGCTTGGCTTGCTATGATATTCGCTACTTCTTTGTTATACTTTCTAACTAAATCATGTGGAAAATCTGTTCGAAATAAATAGCGAGAAAATCGAAATTCAAATGCAGAAAGGGATTGAAAAATGGAGCGGATGAGCATCGCGGTGTAGGACTTTCCAGAGTTGTTGGGACCGATGAAGATGGTTAGGGGTCTGAGCCTTATCTTCCCGCTACTTATTGGGCCGAATTTCTCGATTTCGACCTCCAGTTCTATCCTTCCCTTCTTCTCGGATTCAGCCACTCTCTCCATCACAGGCGCTCTACCCTTTATACATGAGCGTTCTTATTTAAACCCCACGTTTAAGCACCTACCTCAACGTGCATGGCAACCCTTTGTCTTGCACTAAATTTTTGAGGCTGGCGTGATGCTAAAATTATTTAGTTGCAGACTACATGTCTAATTAGAGGCTAATGGTGAGGCTAAAGAGACAGTAGGAACTTGTCGAGTTCTATTTTAGGAAGTTCCAGACAGGTTATTAAGCGAGGCTGATCGGTTCTCGGCCGAGAGGCTAGCCCAACCAGTTTTCCAGTCCTTGCTCGACTTGGCTGCTTTCCTTGCCGTCAGAGAGGCTGGCAGAAAGCCGGAGACCTACCACGAACTGGCACTCTGGCTCTCAAGAAAGCTAGGCTTAACGACGAATTGACAAGATTCCTTGTAGGCCTGGCATGCTTCAGGAACATCTTTGTCTACGGCTATGCTAGCATCGATGAATCGCTTCAAGAAGCGACCTTCAAGGAGATATTTGAAAAGTTGCCGTATACATTCGATAAATTAAAGAGAAACGTCGCAGGCGACCCAGACCCAAGCATAAAAAGTGCTTTTCGTAGGGTAGCCTCGAAGCATGTCCTCAGTTATGTGTTCCTGTTTGGCTCGAGGGCAAGGGGAGGCTTCGGAAGGTACTCCGATTTAGCAGTGGCATTCAAGAAAAAGCACAGTATCGCCCTAGAACTAGACCTACTTGTCGTAGACCCTGCAAAGGCCCTGGGCGTCCACGAGGAACTAATAGACCTAGTTGACCTCAACAATGCACCGCTCCGCCTAGTCAAGACAGTGGTCGAGGAGGACAAGATACTCTACGGAGACAATTGAGCCTTCGACGATCTCTGGTGAAAATACCTAAAATACCTTAATGCTAACGCGACGGCCTAGCATGCTTCAACATGGAGTCCCAATAGCTAATTTTTGTTAGGTTATCACTTTCTAGTCGCTGCTTTATAGGGTTATGTATCCAGATCAACTGGCGCCGTTTTTTCTGAAATATTACTGGTGTGAAACAGTTAAGGAAAAAACAAGGAAAATAAATACTTTATTTTACTACGGCAAGAACCTTTGTAGATTTTTCTTTAGGTTCTCAAACCATTCTCTTTCTTTTTGTGATTCTTTGCGAATCAATAGGTAGATATAACGAACCATGATCATGGAAATTTGAGCATGCCATATGGAATGATAATATTCTGAAGAACCATCCCAAGAAGAACTA
>JAJHRM010000356.1 GCA_020832965.1 Thermofilum sp.
AGGCACGGTGGTCTACCTTGGCGCGGAAGTACAGGGTAGGCATCCTCAAGGGAGATGGTGTAGGACCAGAAATAGTATCAGCCGCGATAGATGTCCTCGAAGCCCTGGGATTTGATGCAGAATACGTCGAGCTCCAGGGGGGCTACAGCTACTTTAAACAGACGGGAAAGGTTCTTCAGGACGACTTCTTTGATATAGCGAGAAAGCTGCACGCCGTCTTGAAGGGTCCCCTCTATACGCCTCCGCACGAGAAAGAGTACAGGAGCGTTAATGTCCTAATACGCAGGGAACTGGACCTGTACGCAAATATAAGACCATTCAAAAGTTACAGGGGCTTCTCGGCTAGGGACTTTAACTTTACCATAATTAGGGAAAACACTGAAGACCTCTACCTGGGTGCGGAGTTTCTGTACAGGGGGGTGGCTTTTGCGCTCAAGATCATGAGCTGTGATGGAGCTAGGAGGATTTCTGAGTTCGCTTTTAAGTATGCGATAAACAACGGCTTCCGAAGGGTAACGGTGGTGCACAAGGCCAATATACTGAAGATATCAGATGGTCTCTTCAGAGATGTTTTCTTTGAAGTCGCTAAAAAGTACCCTGGGCTCCGGGCAGATGACCTGATCGTTGACACGGCTGGTTTTACCATAGTGAGGAGCCCCGAGAAGCTAGGTGTGCTTGTTGCTCCCAACCTTTATGGCGATATTCTGGCTGACGTAGCTGCTGGCGTTGTGGGCAGCCTCGGTCTCTGCGGTTCTGCACAGGTGGGCGAAAATATCGCTGTGTTCGAACCTATTCATGGAGTTGCACTCGATTTAGCCGGGAGGGGTGTAGCCAACCCTATAGGCGAGCTAGAGTCTGCAAAGCTCATGCTACTTTACCTCTCAGACAAGTACATGGACCCAGGGCTCTCTGAGAAAGCCCGCAAGCTAGATGAGGCAATTCACAAGGCAATTGAAGAATTGAGGATCCTCACCCCTGACTTGGGCGGGAGTAGTAATGCGAAAGAGCTTGTTGAAGCTATCATAGGACTCGTTCAACCCCTAGGCGGGGTAAGGCGGTCGGCATGATGACCGGTGATGGTCTTGGTGGCCGGAGATAAGCCCTTGTTCAAGGATAACGTTAGGCTACGCTGTATTTCCTGCGGATACACCGTGGAGGCTGATCCATGGCTTTTCCTGTGCCCGAGGTGTGGAAACCTAGTCGAGGTTGTAATGCCTGAGGGGGTGGGCTTTGACTGGGGCATAGCCAGGAGGAGGAGATTCGGGGTGTGGAGGTATCGCGAGTTGCTCCCGCTAAGTGACGATGTTGAACCGGTAACGATGGGGGAGGGAGGGACTCCGCTTCTCAAGATCAACCGCGCCACTAAGGGGGATGTTTTCGTGAAATTTGAGGGGGCGAACCCGACTGGAAGCTTCAAGGATAGGGGAATGACAGTAGGAGTAACAATAGCCAGAAGCCTAGGAGTTGAGGGCGTAGTAGTGGCTAGCACTGGCAATACTGCTGCATCTGCCGCAGCCTACGCGGCTAGGGCTGGTCTCAAATGTGTAGTGACTCTGCCCCGTGGGGGCGTCGCTAGGGGCAAGCTGGCTCAAGCTCTTCTTCATGGGGCAAAGGTGGTTGAGGTTGACGGTGTTTTTGACGACGCAATGAGGGAAGTGTTCGCGGATACTGTGCTGAGGGGCAGGCGGGACATGTACCCCCTAAACTCTTATAATCCCTGGAGGCTGGAGGGTCAGAAGACTCTCGCTTTTGAGGTTGTTGATGAACTCGGAGAGGCTCCAGACTACGTAATCGTACCTGTTGGGAACGCTGGGAACATATCAGCCATTTGGAAGGGCTTCAGGGAGATGCGTGATTACGGCTTGGCAAGCAAGCTGCCCAGGATGATAGGTGTGCAGGCTGAGGGGGCAGCACCGCTGGCGAAGACCTGGGCTACAGGAGGCAAGTCGCTCATAGTAGTTGGGAAGCCTGTGACCGTAGCATCAGCCATCAGAATCGGGAAACCTGTCAACTGGCTGAAGGCCTTGAGGGCAGTCGAAGAGTCTAGAGGGGCTCTCCTCACTGTTTCCGACGAGGAGATTATTGGAAGCATGAAAGAGCTGGCCGTTAAAGAGGGGATTGGAGTTGAGCCCGCGAGTGCAGCCTCCCTAGCCGGCTACAGGAAGGCACTAGAGCTAGGGATAATCGATAAGGACGGGGTCGCTGTTTTGGTTGCTACGGGACATGCACTCAAGGACCCGGATGTCGTCTCAAAGTACTTCTAGGGGTGAACCCTAAGGCGTTTGATGCTCATGTGGCGCATAAGCATCTACGGCGCAGCTTGAGAAGCCGCTGAGAGGGTTTAGCGAGGGGCAAGAGCATGCATATGGGACTTGCTAGCATCAAAGGCTCAGAAAAATACCTTGGTGTGCGCATTAAGTAGTGTTCATCTAGCTGATGCCAGGATCTTCGCGGTTTCTTACATCATCCTGGGGCAGTCACAGCTATGTAGGACGCTCCTCATTCCACCCATAACGTCTCGGCTCCCTTTGGGGAGATATGTGAAACAAGAGACCAAGCCTCTACCCCCTTCTCAGATAAATACTTCTTAATCTTGTCTGCTATCTTTGAGATCTTTTCACTGTCTTCGTGCAGCAGGAAAACTGAGGGGCCAGCTCCACTTATGTTAAAGCCGTGCGCTCCCTCACTTAACGCTATTTGCTTTATGTCGTTGTAGAATGGGATCATTTTTGCTCTGCAGGGCTCCACTATGTAGTCCGCTGTAGCAGCCTCGCCGATTATTCTCACATTTTCCGTTAAAATGCCGTAGAGGAGCTTTGCAAGGGACGAAGACTGCTTCACGTGGCTTTCAAGGCTCACCTCTCTTGGCAGCAGTGAGCGTGCGTACTCGGTCTTCCTGATCCCTGATAGTGTGCTCACCCTC
>JAJHRM010000357.1 GCA_020832965.1 Thermofilum sp.
GCGCGAGATGGGGATTGAAGCGTACGCGCTCTAGCCGCTTGGTCGTAGCGCGCGCTAACGCTTAAAGGGGGCGCGTCGAAGACTCCACGGCGTGATGAGCCAGGCTTAGCTGAGCGAGCGATGACGAAGATCTTGAGTGCTGAAGGGTAACGTGAAGAACACGCAGGGTGCTGAGGTTTTTAATGATGATTGCAGAAGAGCTCCGATTTGCGCTCGCAAGTTGTCTGGAGTACGAAGGTATGCTTTTCTCGCGATCTAGCGCAGCGTTTGCAGCGTGCTTCGTAAGCGTTTTCGCTTGCTGAGAGAAGTCTTGGCATCACATCGTTGCTATGTGGATTTAGAGATTTAATGACGAAGTTCAAAAAGTGTTTACATTCACTCTATAGAGAAGTTCTTTAAAGGCCCTCTCGCACGGGAGCTTTGATGGAGAAGCTGGAGGGCAGCAATGAGGTTGGCGCTCTACCCGATAAAGTGTTCGAGGGCGTCCCCAAAGCCCCGTACGGCCTTCTCGAAGCTTTAAGAAGGGTTCAGGCCGTTTACGGCTACTTGCCGCTCGAAGGAATGCGGAGAGCTGCGGAATACGTCGGTGTCCCCCTCGCGCAAGCGTATAGTGTAGCTACATTCTACCACCAGTACAGCTTAGAGCCTATCGGTAGTTACCGGTTTATCGTGTGTACAGGTCTCGCTTGCTACTTAAAGGGGAACAGCGCTAATATCGAGTTCTTGCGTGCGTTGCTCGAGTTGAAACCCGGGCAGAAAACCACTAAAGATGGACTCTTCTCCGTAGAGGAAACGTCTTGTCTCGGATGCTGTAGTTTAGCGCCGGTGGTAGTCGTCGAGAAGCCGGAGGGTAGCAGCGAGACCCTAGGGAAAGTCGATCCGAGTACGCTGCGCATGCTCGTTGAGCGTTACCGCGAGCAGGGAGGAGGTGGTGAGAGGTGACCTGGACGCTGCTCGACAAGTGCTGCGATAACTGCACGCACTCGCTCGAGAACCCCTGCCCCGACTACATCGAGTGCAGGCTCTCCGGCCCTCTCTGCCACGACGACGAGCGGTGCCGGGAGCTGAGGCGCCGGAGGCTCGAGGAGCTGCAATACGGTGAGAAGGGCGCGAAGATCAAAGTGCCGATAACCAGCTGCACGCTCGCGGCGGGGGCGGAAGCTGTGTACCGCGCGGTCGAGGACGCCGTTGAGAAGATGGGCCTAGAAGCCACGATCACGATATCCGGATGCTATGGCTTAGACTTCATCGACCCGTGGCTGGAGCTTACGGCCAAAGGAATGCCCACCGCGATCTACGCGAACGTAAAGCCGAGCGACGTACCACGAATCCTCGAAGAATATTTTATCAAGCGCGACGTCGGCAGCGCGTTTGCCCTCAAGGAGAGGACGGGCGCGGCGAGCAGGGAAGATAAAGTCCCCCTACTCAGCGAGCTGAGCTTCTGGGCGAAGCAGTACAGGTGGGTCTCGCGCAACTGCGGGGTCGTGAACCCGGAGTCGCTGGAGGAGTACGTGGCCAGCGGCGGTTACAGGGGCCTGAGCAGGACGCTAAAAGTCGGCCCAGAAAAAGCGATCGAAGAAATTCAGAAAAGCGGCCTCAAAGGTAGGGGTGGAGCCGGCTTCCCTACGGGTCTCAAGTGGAGACTAACTAGGCAACAGCCAGCGACGCCGAAGTACGTGATAGCGAACGCTCACGAGGGCGATCCGAGCGTGTTCGCGAACAGGCTGCTAGCTGAAAGCGACCCCTTCAGGATTATCGAAGGATTAACGATAGCGGGTTACGCGATCGGAGCTAACAAAGGCTACGTGTTTGTAGGGGCAGAGAAGCCGCTGATGGCTAAGCGCTTGCAGAAAGCCGTGGAGGAAGCCAAGCGCTACGGTCTTTTGGGCAGGAACATCCTCGGTTCGGGCTTCGATTTCGATGTTGAAGTTATGCTAAGCGCCGGAGCCTACGTTTCCGGTGAAGAGACTGCGATTATCGCAGCAATTGAGGGGGGGAGGGCTTGGCCGAGGCAGAGACCACCGTACCCTTCGGAAAGGGGTTTGTGGGGTAAGCCCACAGCTATCAACAACGTCGAGACGCTGGCTCATGCCGCCACGATCATGGCAGAGGGAGCGGAGAAGTTCGCCGCGGTTGGCACAGAGAGGACGAAGGGCACTAAGATGTTTTGCGTGACCGGAGCCGTCAAAAGGGTCGGGGTCTACGAGGTGCCAATTGGGACGAGCATTAGAGTGCTGGTTGAGGAGTTAGCAGGAGGGCCGCCTGAGGGTGTTAAAATAAAGGCCGTTCATATCGGTGATCCTGCCGGCGGTTGCATTCCCGCTAGCTTGCTCGACCTGCCTCTGGACGACGAGGCTCTGCAAAGGGCTGGGGCAGCAATAGGTAGCGGCGGAGTTGTCGTTATTAGCGATAGGAATTGCGTGGTAGACGTCGCTAAATTTTACCTATCCTTCGCTTTAGCGGAGTCCTGCGGTAAGTGCATACCTTGCAGAGTCGGATTGAGGGTCATGTGGAGCATCCTCGACAAGATTACGAGGGGCGAGGGCACAGAGGAGGACCTTCAGGTTCTGAAGCAGGTAGCTGAGGTCGTAAAGTCAACGAGCTTATGCGCGCTCGGCGGGGCGGCGCCGAACCCCGTTCTCTCCACGCTGAGGTACTTCATGGACGAGTACCTTGCGCACATACGAGAGAAGCGCTGCCCAGCACTTGTGTGTAGTGTTTCGCGCGCGTATGCAGGGTGATGGGTTTGGTGAAAGTTAAAATCGACGGGAGGGTCGTGGAGGTGGAGCCGGGAACCACCGTGCTGAAAGCGGCTGAGAAGGCTGGAGTGAAGATACCGCGGCTCTGCGTCGTGCCGGGGCTGTACGAAGGCTCCAGCTGCAGGCTCTGCCTCGTGAAAACCCCGGCTGGCAGGCTCTTC
>JAJHRM010000358.1 GCA_020832965.1 Thermofilum sp.
TAAATCGCCAATATCCGCAATGGCTAAATTGTAAAGAACTATCTCTACGCCTTCGGACGCCAGTGTCTCAGCCATCTGCTTAACCATGGCCTCGGTGCTGTTCCACATGCTAACGTAGGCTAAGGTAACCTTTGTGCGAGTTTCACCGGCAGCCCACCGGCTGTAAGCTTCTAGAATGGGTTTAGGCTTCCTGTGGATGGGCCCGTGACCGGGCGCTATAACGCGAATTTCGAGCTGGGCAATCTTTTCTAAAGCCTTTTGTGCTGCTCGCCGGAAAGGCATCATTATTTCACCCCAGTACCGCTGGGCGTGAACAATATAGTCCTCTACTTCATCGCTGTAGACGCCTCCAGCTAGATGGGCGCTAAAAAAGTCGCATGAAAATAAGATCCCATCTTCTTCGAGGTACGTGAACATCGTTTCAGGCCAATGGAGCATGGGCGCTTCTATGAAACGGAGAGCCTTGCCACCGAGGCTTACGCGGTCGCCGTCCGCTACCGGTAAGATCCTCTCTCGAGGAACGTGATAATACACTTGGGCCATTTTAGCGCCCGAGCGCGAGGTGACAAGTTTCGCTTTAGGGGCAATCTCCATAATGCGCGGTATGGCGCCCGCGTGATCCGGCTCCGCGTGGTTCATAACAACGTACTCTAAAGCCTCTGGAGGTATCACACTTTTAACTTTCTCTTCCAACTCTTTTTCAAAACCTGGATTAACAGTGTCGATTAATGCGCTGGCTTTCTCACCGACGACTAGGTACGCGTTGTAAGAAGTTCCTCTCGGAAGTGTAAACAAAGCATCGAATAGCTTTCGATTCCAATCTCTAACTCCCACCCAATAAACGTTTTCCACGAGTTCTAACACATTTCTTTCATACATTCACTTAGCCCGAGGCTGAGGGTATCGCGGATCTTAAATATTTGCGTGACCGCGCAAGGCTGAGCACGCGCTAAGTTTAATAACACTCTACGATAACAGTGTTATCGGGGTTTGCGTTGTGCGCAGACGCACCTCAGCTGGAGGGGCGGAGCGGGCGCGCGAATGGCGAGGAGATCGACTTGCGGTTTACGCCGGAAGGTTGTACGGCCCACCCCGTTGTAAAGTTGGGTGAGCTCGTGCCCTCGCTCGCCCGTAAAGGCGTCGAGGCGGTTAGGGTGTACTTCAAAGAGGATGATGTGCCCCTGGAAGCGATGAAGCTGTTCTTGTCGAAGTGCGGGTACGCCGTGGAAGAAGTGACGAGGTTGAGCGACGGCTCGCTGATGGTGTTCGCTAAGAGGCGCCCCCCAACCCGGGCGCCTGGAGCGGCGGCTCCAAGAGCGTGAGCGTTGGAGGGTTCTTTTATGAAGGTCCTGGACTTCAGGGGTGAAGAATGCCCGGGCCCCTTCGTGAAGGCAGTAAGGGAGCTGGCCAAGATGAGAAAGGGGGATAAAGTTGTGGTTTTAACTACGTCGAAACAGTGCGTGGACCTCCTGAGGCAGGCCGTGGACGCGTTTGGGGTAGCGGAGATGCTTGTCCGCGAGAACGATGGGGTTTACGAGGTCCTCCTGGAGCGAACTGCCGACGAAGGCGAGGTGGGGCAGACGTGATTGAGAAATCCTTTTGCGAGAAGTTCATCAAAAAGTATTCGACGGCCGTGAGGGTGGCCGTAGCCCTAGATTTGATGAGAAGGTACAACATGTCTCAGCTTCAAGCGGCGAAGCTTGTCAACTTACCGCAGCCGCTGCTGCACTACGTGCTGCATAAAAAGAGGAGGATTAGAGGCCTCGAAGAGATACTCAGCGATGCCGCCGCGCTCGAAGAGATCAAAAAGTTTTCGGATAAAGTGGCGCAGGGGGGGCGGGTGGATATGTGCGAAATATGCATGAGCTTACGCTCGCTTGGAGTGTTCAGAAATTCGCGCCATCGTCCTAAAACGATAGATGGTTATAAAAACTAAACAGAAAATGTAACTGTTGAGAATAAAAATAACAAAAATGTTAGCAACCATTAACAAACGCTCGCTTTTCAACCCTACTGCTGCATTCTACCCCGAGCCCCGTACCTGAACTCGAGGTAGTATAGGAGAGCCGCGTACAGTGCAGCGAACGCGACCATCGCCGCGAACGCCGGTACCCACCCTATAGACCTCGGTAGGAAGATTGCGGGGTAGCCCGCGACGAGGGGTCTCAGCGCGTTATACAACAGAGGGTACGCGAGCACAGTCGTCAACATAGCGATCCAAGCCTTTACGTGCCCTTCGCCCGTGCGCCACAGGAGCCCTGACGCGCACCCACCCGCTAAGATCGACCCGAAGGTGAAGATCAGCCCCCCGAGCACGTTCGTCACGTAGACGGGCGCCACGCCAGCACCCTCCTTGACGACCCCCGTGAACTTCAGCGCGAAAACTCCTATCGAACCCGATAGTACCGCAACGACGATCCCTTTGTGGATATTAATCGCTCTGGCGTTTTCAGGGCCGTTGAACAAGTCTCTGAACGCAGTCGCGAAGCAGAACCTCGCCCTCTGAAGGATCACGCCCACCATTACACCCACGAGCAGGCCGCCGGCCATGGAGCTGCCCAAAGCTGCGTAGTGCGCAAGCAACAGCGCCAGCGCGGCCGCAGCTAAGACCGGCGGTGTGAGGCGGCTGTTGAAGAGCAACGTGCAACAGCCGTGCTCGCGCCCGCTACCACTCCCGCTGGTGCGAGCAAGCGCCTCAACTTGCTGAATAGTGAGCGCCAATCTCGACGCAACGCGCTCAGCCCTCCAAGCAACGTACCTGAGCCCCAAGTACCCCCCTGCGAGCGCTCCGGCGAAGAACGCGAAGCCGTGCAAACTCCAGGAAGTTATAGCGGACAGGAACCCTCCCCAGTTGCAGCCAAAGGCTAACGCAACCCCGAGAGCCATTAGGAGACCTCCGCAGATATTCTCGAGGAC
>JAJHRM010000359.1 GCA_020832965.1 Thermofilum sp.
CCCTCGCAACCCTCACGCCCGCGTCTATGCCCCTGCCAGCGAAGAAGAGCTGCCTACGCCGATAGTTCTCCATGTTGATCAGCCTGGCGCACTGGTCGCCAGCGTAGAATAGCAGCTCTTCGTGCTCTGCGCCGGGGTGCAGCTTAACGACATCGCACCGCTCAACCTGGACCCCAATCAACCAGCCGCCGTAGCAGCGGGGATCATCTAAGCCCAAGAGGAGCCGAGCCCAGGCATTCAGCGGCACGACGCGCACGCCACTCCCCACTACGGGGCAGGAGCTTGCTCTGCTCCGAGCCCCCGACTGATGGCTTCCCTGAACCACCAACCTCAGAGCCCCACCCCGAGCCCCAGGGTCTTTGTTGGTACGACTAGACTCTCTTGGCATGCTCTCACCTCCCCTCTCGGGGTGCGCGCGCTTCCTACCATAGTTAGCGCGCGACCAAGCTTATTACACGTATAAAATATGATATAACTAGCGCGCGCTAGAGCAGGCTAGTGGAGACTTTGGAATTGCCTGTATGGCTTCTTTTTCCCTGAGCTTCTGCCCATGGAGATTAGCGCACGCGCGCAACTTAAAACGCAGAGGAACTGCCAACAAAAGTAGACGCAGGAAGCTGCATCGTGGCACATGGAGGAGTCAAGCCGGTAATGTTTGGCTCAGCAGCAGCTGACCAGCGACGAAAAGGCGGGCACTATCAGCGCGTAGGCGCTAGGGCAGTAACCTCTGGAGAACTAGGGACGCTATGTAGCTGGCGTAGTAAGCAATGAAGGCGGAGATGAATGCCCTGTCCTTTGGCAGTCCTCTAAACACCGAGAGGGCAGCAGTCAGTAATCCAAGAGCCAGGGCTTGAGTAATTCTAAAGAGGATGTTCAGGGTAAGAACGTCTAGTGGTAAGAGGGATTCCAGGAGATTAAACATGCTGAGGGGCAGGGTGGCTATGAAAATGGCTGCTATGTATTCTAAGCTCCACTTGGTGTGTCCACCAAGGATGCGTTGCGCAACTTCAACTATGGATATAAGCAAAGCGGCACCGCTAAAGTATATGGGTGCCCCTAACGGTTGCAGGGAGGAGGGCAGGAACAACTGATCAAGCATGAAGATAGCTCTCAGGGTTGCCACAGACGAGATTGCTCCTCCCAAGAGGGCAGTGACCAGCGTTACGAGGCTTAACAGTTTTTCACTGTAAAGTGCGGCGATAAGGCTTTCAGGGACCAGTGCCGGGATAAAGTATTTCTCTATGCATGCGAGGACACCTCTCTTCTCCGTAAGTATTGTGCGTACTCTTGCATCCTCGTCAATCATAAACCTGTACAGCTTCAGCCCTTTCTCGGTCAACGTATACTTCCGCTTCTCGTTTTTAGCGATAAAGCCTGTCATCCCATCCAAGTTATAGTACAAGTTGCCTGTGCTGGTCTTAAGCTCTGTCCTCAGTTCTGTAAATGAGACCTCCCCCCTCTCGCCTAAGATCCTGAGTATAGATCTCTTCACCGGGTTGCTCAGTATCTCGAACACTTTCTCATGGCTGATGCTCTGAGCAGCTTCCTCATTGCTCATAGTGCACTTAGTGACAACTGTAACTTGTGATATAATTATGTTTTGGGGGTTCTGCTTTCGTGTAAAAGGGTGCTAGGCTTATTGTGAACTCATCTTGGAACAGTGCATAGCTTCAGCGCGCACTACTATTTACCAGTATGGAGGGCGTCTAGGAGCGACATTGATTGGATGGCGTAGTACGTATAGCTTAGGCTTGAGGCACCTAGTTCCCTTGAGCGCCTAAACCCACCGTTGGCATTCTGGAGGCTGACGACATACTCCACGTGCCTCGCAGGGTATCTAGGCTTAGTGCCGAGTATTTCTAGCGAGCGCAGACCGAAATAGAGGTTTTCAACGAACGCTGTTCTAGAGCTTGGCGTTGAGCTGAACCCCCCGTCTTCGTTTTCGCAAGCGCGGATCCACCTTACCAGGTCATCTGTGTCTATCGTGTAGTTTAAGGTGGAAAGAGCTTCTAATGTCCAGTAGGCAACCTCTAGTGAGTCAGGTGCGCCTAAACTTCCACCATTCAAGGCATTTTTCAATATTGGGTAAGCCTTCTCCTCCACTTCTCCATTCATGCTTCCCAGCCTGTTGAGTGCAAGGACGACCATGGATGCCCTTACAGGTACGGGAGTCAGGTCTGCTGATGTTAAAGCATAGGTAGCGTCCTTCGACTTGAGGACTCCAGACTCATTGATTAGTTGTTCCGTCTCAAAGCTTGGAAGAAAGTTTTCCCAATAGGTGCTAGATGCCAGCGCATTTTTAAGGTACTCTGAGGCGCCATTTGTATCTCTCGGGGATGCTCCAAGCAGGTATAAAGCTGTTATTGAATAATATGCTACTTCAACGCTACTATAGCTTCCACCCCTATGCTGTAAGCGCCTTAGAAACTCTACTGTGTCTTTGATGCGTGGGGGCTCTACCTTTAGCAACTTTAAAACAGAAATAGCGTAGTAGGTATCTTCCGCCGAGGACTCAAACATGTCCATGTACTGGAAAGAAAGATAACCCCCATCACTACCCTGCTTTGACAAAACGTATCTCACCACAGCTTCCAAGTCAACCCCAGCCAAAGACCTAGTCAGCATCGGCATCGCCATCCACTGCACTAATACAGCTTGGCAAATAACTTTTACTACTACTCATTCCTCGGCACAAATTTGTCCCTTAACCCTATTCCTTTTTAAGGACAATTGAACGACCCTTAAAGAGCATTGCAGCATGTGTTAAACACTGAGAAGTTTAATGCCCAGCAATCTTTCCTTTTAACAGAAATGGGCGCTGAGAAGACCAGCCTGAGCCTGTAATTGCCTCGATAGCCTTTGTCCATGACTTTGCCTCAGTTTCAGTTATCGTTCCAATATGTCTGTAGTCGTGT
>JAJHRM010000360.1 GCA_020832965.1 Thermofilum sp.
AGTAGCGCGACCTCCTCCTGCGTTAAGCCAGCGAAGTCTGCGACAATGCTTAGCCTCTCCTCGATTGTCTTCTTGTAGAACTCCGGGATGCGGGATGTTTTTTGCTGTTCCATGCAAATGAATTAGTAGGCGCGGTAAAAAAGGTTTTTCGTTTTAGCCATGCGTGCTTGAAATGAGTGCGCGTGTATATTGCGTGCATGCTTGCGAGGTTCAGGGAATTGGGATTGCTAAAGTTCGGCATTATAGAGAGTGCAACAGAGTCTACTGGGAACTGCTCAGCTCGCTACGTAGCTGAGCGCGCGCTACGGGTATAGCAACCTGCCCTTCGCTAGACAGCCTAATTCAGAGAAAAAGTTTTGCTTGGCGCGCTACAGTATCCCCTACTCTATTAGCCGCTTCTCCAGCGTGCTGCAGCCCCCCTCCAAGAGCCTCCTGCTGCGCTCCTCGCGGATGCGCAGGATGTTGCGTATCGGCCCCCTCTCGTGGTCGAGCTTCTCCCACGTGTAGGCGCGCGCAGAGACAGGGTCAAAATCGCTACATTCAAAGTTCTGAGGAGCTTTGCCGAGAAGCTGCGCCAGGTACTAGCTTAGCCCCAAGAGCGGCGTTACCTTCGAGTGAGTAGAAGCCTTTAAAGCCAGGGAAGGCAGCGACGTAAAATTTTAAAAAAAGAATTCGCATATAGCATTGTGGCAATGCCTAAGCCCGTCTTCGGCTTTATACCCATCGACAAAATAGAGTACAGGCCCAGGGAGTACAACATCAGATCTCGTGAAGACATCGCAAAGGACTTGGATGAGATGGTTGAAAATGTCAAAATGTACGGTGTACTCGCGCGCGCTAACCGGTAATCGTGAATAAGATAGGCGAAAAGTACATACCGATAGCGGGACAGAGGAGGGTTGAAGCAGCGAAGAAAGCAGGTCTCAAGGAGGTACCGGCCCTCATATACGAAAGCCTACCGCCAGTGGATTGCATCAAAATGTCGTTAAGTGAGACCATATTCAGGAGAGACGTCGGTGAGGCTGACATGATGGAAGCTGTGACCTGGCTATATAACCAGTACAATAGGAGTTACAAAGCAGTAGCGCAGATGATCGGAAAGTCGGAGCGGTGGGTTAGAAAGTACGCGCGCTACTGGGAGGCGCGCCTGTTGCCCCGCCTTACCGCAGGGATCCCCTAAGGGTGCTCGGCGTCGCCCCCTCATCGGGGCCCGGGCCGCGATTGCTGAGGCCCGGTTCCAGGAGAAGCGCCCGGACCTGCGCGAGTTGCGGCTGGGCGTGGAGTCTGGGCCGGGCACCCCGAAAGGGGAGGTGAGAGCGTGTCCAAGAAGTCTAACCGTACCGGCATTGACCCCGGTGCTCGGGGTGGGGCTCCGGGGTTAAGGCTTCGCAGCGCAGGAAAAGCAAAGAGGGCAAGGATAGTGAAGAGAGTGGACGGGAGAGGCGTCATCATCGTGCCGCTCAACGCCTGGGCTCGGCTCCTCTTGGGCTTGGGTGATCCCCGCTGCTACGGCGGCGGGGTGAGTGGGGTCCAGGTTGAGCGTTGCGATGTCGTTAGGCTGCATCCGACGCCTCAGCAGGATGAGCTGCTGCGCTATGTCGGAGACCAGACAGCGCGGTTGATTAACATGGAGAACTACAGGCGCAGGCAGCTCTTCTTCGCCAATGGGGGCATAGACAAGGGCGTGAAGGTCGCTAGGGAGCTCGCGAAAAAAGTCCCTGAGTACCTGGAAATCAAGAAGATACTTGGCTCGATAAACTTCGACGAAACGCTGAGGAAAATCAGCGAAGCCTGGAAAAGCTTCGCCGAGTTGCTGAGGGAGAAGAAGGAGGGAAGGCTGCCTCCCTGGCTCAACCCCAGGCCTCCTGGCTACAGGAAGAGAAGCGGCGAGAGGATGCCGATAATCATCGTCCGCGCAGACAACTACCGCATCGACGCTGGGAGGAAGGTGATCCACCTGGGCTACTGGGACATGGACATCCAGTTCACCGGTAAGCTCAGGTGGCTTGCGAAGCCTGGGGCGAAGCGTGGGAGGATGGAGATAGTCTACGACCCAGTGAAGAAGAGGTGGTACGCCCACGTATCGGTCAGGGTGTTGCTGGAGAGGAAAAGCATCGGAGGAGGCTTCATGGGCATCGACTTGGGAAGGGAGGTGCTCATAGCCGCCGTTGCGAGCGATGGCACAGCACTGCTGTACAAGGGTAGCGCTCTCAAAGCTGATTACTTCTACTTCGAGAAGAGAATCGCCGCCATCGACAAAGCCCTGTCAGACCCGGGGATGGAGGAGGCGAGTAGGTCCGCGCTGCAAGAGGAGCGCAGGCGCCTCTACGAGAGGAGGAGGAGGCGCCGCGACCAGACCTTCGCGAACACTGCTTCGCACCTAAAGCGCTTCGCGCGCGAGAGGAACGTTGGAATCGTGTTCATCGGCTACCCGTGGGGCATATCTCAGGAGAAGCCCGGCAAAGGTAATACGAACATGTGGGGTCAGCGCAAGCTATTGCTGAGGCTGGCTACGACGCTGGAGAACGCTGGCATCCCAGCATTCGCCGTCAGCGAGGACGGGACATCGAGGGAGTGCGCCTACCACAGGGTGGAGGTTCAGAGGAGTCCGAGGGGGCTCATCCACTGCCCGCACGGGCACACCCTGCACGCGGACGTGAACGGCGGCTTGGGCATCATGCTGCGAGGGCTGACAGCGCTTGGCATCAAGGCGGAGCTGCCGAGGCAAATCAGGGTGCTCAGCTTCACAGCAACATCCTCAAGAGTAAAACCTATAAACCCATAACCCCTGCGATAAGGCGGGGTAACAAGGTGGCGCGCGCTGAAATGAGGATGATGCACTCTCAGCTTACTTGCCCCTAGCTGCACTTGCGCGTTTGTTTGGGAAGCTTGCCGCCTTGGCGTGCTG
>JAJHRM010000361.1 GCA_020832965.1 Thermofilum sp.
AGGGAGTTTGTCGAGAAGGCGTTTGATGTTGTTGGGTTGAATTGGGAGGATTACGTTAAGGTTGATAAGAGGTTTATGCGGCCTTTGGATGTGCCGTGCTTGGTTGGTGACTACTCGAAGGCTAGGGAGAAGCTTGGCTGGGAGCCTAGGACGAGGTTTGATCAGCTTGTGGAGATTATGGTTAGGGAGGAGGTTAACCGTTGGTCTCGCTGGTTGAGGGGGGAGAGGTTCCCGTGGGATGCGCCGAACTACCCGAGCGAGAACAGGATTTTAACTAGGGCTTTGAGGATGTGATGGGTATGCTCAGGTACCCGGTGGCGGAGCCCGAGATCGGCGAGGAGGAGTTGAGGAATGTTATCGAAGCTGTTAGGAGCGGGTGGATTAGCAGTAAGGGGAGGTTTATCGAGGAGTTTGAGAAATCCTTTGCAAGGTACATCGGCGTGAAGTACGGTGTAGCTACCTCGAACGGTACAACGGCTCTCCATCTCGCGCTGGTTGCTCTGGGTATCGGTCCAGGGGATGAGGTTATCGTTCCGGATTTGACGTTTGCAGCTACGATAAACGTGGTGATTTACACGGGGGCTAAACCGGTTATAGTGGATATAAATCCGGCATACTGGGGTATCGATCCTGAAAAGTTGGAAAAGGCGATTACCCCGAGGACGAAGGCGGTGATACCTGTGCACCTGTACGGTCACCCTTGCGATATGGATGCTATAATGGAGATCGCATCGGAGCATAACCTCTATGTTATCGAGGATGCCGCGGAGGCTCACGGTGCTGAGTATAAGGGTAGAAAAGTTGGCTCTTTCGGACACGTATCCTGTTTCAGCTTTTATGGTAACAAGATAATAACTACGGGGGAGGGTGGTATGTGTTTGACGAATGATGAGGAGCTGGCTGAGAGGATGAGGGTTTTGAGGGATCATGGTATGAACCCGGAAAAGAGGTATTGGCACGATGTTGTAGGTTTTAATTACCGGATGACGAACCTTCAGGCGGCTATCGGCGTAGCTCAGCTAAATAAAATAGAGAGGTTTATCGAAAGGAAGAGGGAGATCGCTAGGATTTACGCGGAGGAGCTGTCTTCGGTTGAAGGCATTACGTTGCACCCGGAAATGCCGTGGGCGAAGTGCGTTTACTGGCTTTACTCTATCCTGGTGGATGAGGAGAAAACCAGGGTTGCGAGGGATGTGCTGGTGGAGAAGCTTGAAGGTTACGGTATTGAGACGAGGAAGTTCTTTTATCCGCTCCACGAGATGCCAATTTATAGGAGATACGCGACTAACACGTGTTCTGTATCTTCGAAGATTTCTAGGCAGGGGCTGAACCTTCCATCCAGTGTGAAACTTTCTAACGATGATATAAGATATATCGCGCAAAAGATTAAAGAAAGTATCAGTTAATACCATAATACCTTTATAGGAATTAATAAATGACAAGCTTTTGTATTAGAGGTTTGTTGGAATAATCTCTATAGAGATATTTATTGTTTAGCTACAAAGAACATATACTTCGTATATATACGAAGTATATGTTCTTTGTAGCTAGAGTTAAATTTAGGAAGTTTCTATTAACTTTGGCGGCAGTCTTCGATTTACTAGCCGGAATTTTCGTATGTTACGTGGGTGCGGAACCCCTGATTCCGTTTCTCGCCTACGCATTGGGAGTGGTCTCCCTTTATACAGAGAGGTTATGGGTGCCAGTCACGTTCCTCTCGTTCGGGTTATCTATGTACGGTGCTATGGTGTTGAAGGGCGAGCCTGTTGCCCTTTTTATTGTTGCAGCCTCTCTTAAATGTATATCACCTATCTTTAGGGGCTGGTTAGTTTTAAAGAGTGAGATACACGAGTTAATTGCAGTTGCGAATTATTTGAGGAAGAATTTACAAGCCCTTTTTATTCTTCCCTTTATGCTGCTGCTTATACTCGCTGCCGTTAGACAAGTTTCTGGTGATTCGGCGATGGCTGATAGTTTAGCTGTATATGCTTATTACCAACTTTCAGGCGCTGTTGCTGTCGTACTAGTTCTTATGATCCGGGAGGGCGTCAGTTCCTCGAATGCTAAGCGCAAACAGTGGAGTTAGAGCGTTGCTTATTATACCGTAATCTTATGTTTCCCTTTTCTGATATAACCGTTTTTGTGCTTTCTTCTAGATCTTTCTAATTTTTATTGCTTATATATGCTGTTTCGTTTTAGCTCGGTCTCCGCCGCCTCCAACTCTTTTAGCGTGTTTATGGGTATCCAGGCGTCTCTGGGGACGATGAACGCGTGGAGCTTTCTCTTTTCCGCGAGTAGGGGTAATAGCGTGTTTTCGAACTCGACGGCTTCCTCGGCGTTCATGTCCACGAGGTCGAGGAGTGTTTTCAGGGCTGGCGGCTCGAGGATGTATAGGCCGACGCTCGCGTGGACGGGGAGGACCGGCTTCTCCTTGAAGCTTGTGGCGAGGCCTAGGGGGTCGGTTTCGACGCAGCCCCAGGGCAGCTGGAGCCCTGTGGTGACGGCGACGCTCGCGTGGACCCCCAGCCGGTTCACCGCTTCGATGTGGCTGGAGAGGAATCGCAGCGGCAGCGTTTCGTCGAGGAAGATGTCGTCGGGGAACGCTATGAAGATTCTGCGGTTCGCGTCGATCGCCCCTTTTTCTATCGCGTGCTTCAGCGCTTTGCCTTTCCCCACTTTCTTGAGCGGGGGGTCGAGGCACCACCTTGCGGTCGCGCCGAGCTCGCTGCACGCCTTTTCCGCCTCCTGGACCACCTCCTCGTACTTGGTGAGTATGATGAATTCTTTGAAGCCGTTGGACGCCATGTACTTGATGCACCTCCTTAGGAGCGGCTCCCCGTTGAGCTGGATGAGGGGTTTGGGCGTTTTGATGAACCCCATCCTCTTCCCTTCGCCGCCGGCC
>JAJHRM010000362.1 GCA_020832965.1 Thermofilum sp.
TGACTCACAGATACAGTTACCCGTCTTCCTGGACATTGCCAGCAGGCTTCGCGAGGAGAGGAAAACCCTGGGCCAAGTCCTCTTCACGCTGGAAAAAGCAGCCTCTGAGAGAGGGGGCGGAGACCTGAGAACAGCCTGGGAAAGCATCTGGTGCACCCTGAAGCACTTGATGACAGCCCTGATACACGTTGACGAGTGCATAGAGAAGGTAGCCAAGCTCTCCGGGAAGGAGCCTCCCCACGAGTTGAGCTTAGAGATCCCAGGCCTCCTCAAAGTCAGGCAGCAGCTCTTGCAGAGTGCTGTAGAGCTGATCGGCAGGGCGAAAGCCAACTCTAACATGCTCAGAGAGTCGAGCGTCAGGTGCCGGGAGGATCTCTGCCTGGAAGCTGAGGAGGCGGAGGGAAGTGAGCTACATAGTCGTGAGGGCTAAATGCGACGAGAAGAGGAAGAACAGGCTTTACAAGGCGCTCCTAGGATCCACGTCATCAACGCGTGGCAAGAGGTACAGGTCCACGGGGCTCCTCTACAAGGTCGGTGGGATCTGGCTCTCCGGCGGGGTATACCTGGTCCCAACTAGCAGTGTGGAGGCTCTTCTGGAGGAGCTTGGGAGGAGGGGGCTTGAAGACTGCCTAGAGATCCTGGACATTTGCGTGTGTCCCTGTAAACAAAATTAAAATACAGCGCAAGCATACTATTACTGGGAGTGGTATTGCGCGAAGTCAAGCTCTATCTATCAAAGGACTTTCTATCATGGGCAATGCACGCATCATTCCTGCTTGCACAGCTCAGCCTAAAACCCAGCAAGAGGCCGAGGCTAACGGCCTCCTACGTAAACATAGGCTCGCCAAGCCTCTACAAGATGTACGCTTCCCTGCTGCGCGAGGAGGGTCTGCAGGCAATTGAGGAGGCAGTTTCAAGGAAAGTGGAGAGCCTGCCAAGCGTAGCAATCGACGGCACCCTAGCCATTAGGGGGAGGTATGTCTTCGCCAGGGGCGCGATGAGGGTCCTAAAGTGGTACCCGTGGATCGACTACGCTGCATTTGCTGCGACGACCCTGTTCCTCGTCGGTGCAGTACTAGGCTCCCTAACCCTCGGCTCCTTGCTACTCGGCCAGGCCTTCAAGCTATTCCACGCATACCTGCTCTTCATCTTCTCCTCCATCACCCTGGCGATAATTTTCTCAAATGTGTATACAGCACTAGCAAAGCTCCTCTTAAGACTCCTGACCTCGACAAGCACTATACCATCCACCATGATCCCAACGAGCCTCAGCCTCACCCCAGCCCAGCATTGCAGGCGGGCGTTGGTTGCCGAGGCTTCGCTCCAAAGCCCCTCCCTCGAGACAGTCGAAGCGCTGGAAAAGGCTAGGCTGGAGATCCTGCTGAAGAGGCACGACTGGCTTAGGTGTGTAGTAGACGGCTTCGCCGAGAGCATTGAGAAGATGAGAGCTGCGGGTGGGGCGGGGCGCAAGACTTCTACGTGAGCTGGAGTTCAGCCTGAAGCTAGCCAATGCGGCAAAGCTCTCCCTCGAGAAAAGAGCATCCTCTAGAGGCTGCTGGCTATGCCAGAAGTGCGGCGCCCTGAACCCGCCCTCCGAGTACAGGTGCAGGGTGTGCAGCGCGGTAAGGCAAGAGCTAGCAGCCTTCGAGGGCTTATCCCCACTCCACATCCGCATCCTCCGCATTATAGCTGAGCATGGCGGAGAGGCACCGCACAGTGTCCTAATCTCCGAGCTAGGGGAGGACAAGCCACGAGTCGTAGAGGCAGTGAAGCTCCTCTACTCGAGGAAGCTCATAAGCCCGGTTCTCCTGACTTTCGAGGGCAGGCCTGCCATCGGCTATAAGCTATCAGAGGAGGCCAGGAAGCTGGCAAGCATCACCAACTTGCCACAAACAGTCTAGGAATCTGTAGAAATTACTGGAGACGGCTTAATAACGAAAAAACTAATATCTCCGGCCCCCTCTTTCTCACGTGGCTACATGGCGCGGGAAGTAGCAGTCCAGATCAGGGACCTTGTAAAGGTATTTGGCAGGACGGTTGCTGTGGACGGCTTGAACCTGGACATATACGAGGGGGAAATCTTCGGCCTTCTCGGCCCGAACGGCTCTGGGAAAACAACGACCCTCTTAACCACTGCTACAATCTACAAGCCAACCTCCGGCGACGTCTACGTCCACGGATACTCTGTTTCCAGGCAGGGCGACATCGTCAGGAGGTATGTGGGGATAGCCTTCCAGGAGCCGAAGGCCCTCTGGATCGACAACCCCTACGATCTGCTCCTCTGGCACGCTAGAGTAGTGGGCTACTCATCCTCTGAGGCAAAGGAAGTAGTGAGGGAAGTGATGGAGCTACTGGACCTATGGGAGCACAGGAGGAAGCAGTTCTACCAGCTGAGCGGCGGTACGAGAAAGAAGCTGGAGATCGCCAAGGTTCTCATACAGAAGCCCAGGGTGGCGATATTCGACGAGCCGACGGCGCAAGTAGACGTTGTAACGAAGCACACGCTGTGGGACGTGATCAGGAGCCTTAGAAAAGAGGGAGCAACAGTGATCATAGCCACTAACGATGTGCTTGAAGCTGAGAGAATATGCGAAAGGATAGGCATAATCTTTAAGGGGAAGCTCAGGGCTCTTGGAACGGTTTCTGAGCTAAAGGACAGAGTCCCCTCAGGCGACGTAATAGAGATATCCTTTGAAGGCCCAGAGGAGGAAGTGAGGAAGGTCATCTCCTCCATCCCGGGGATTGGGGGCTACACGATTGCGAATCACAAGGCGAGAATGTTCCTGAACAGGGGCGAGGAGAAGGCTGTAAGCATAATCCAGGCGCTGGCTGGCTCAGGCATAAAGGTGAGGAAGATCATGATCCAGGAACCCACGCTGGACGACGTCTTCTTCTAC
>JAJHRM010000363.1 GCA_020832965.1 Thermofilum sp.
CGCTACCACGTACTCCACAGCCCTGTAGTAGCCGGGGTAGCCGGTGAAGCGGCTCCCGAAGGAGGAGAGGGCCTCAACGTGGGCCTTCACCTCCTCGAGGTTTAAGCCTTCGAGCAAGGGCTTCGCCGCGGGCTGAGCGCGCGCTGGCGCGAGGACTAGTGCTACTAAGGCCAGCGCGATTACCGCGATAGCTACGAGGCGACTCTCTCGCATCGCCATTTTCTTAGGGATATCCTTTTATAGCTTGCGGCAGCCACGCACCCCCCTGCACATAGCGTGCACTGCGATAAGCTTAAAAAGGAATAAAGCACCTATCTCAAGCGATGGGGGCTGCAGAGACCAAGGAGGTGAAAGTTGCCAGAGGCCTGACGCTGAAGGTCATTGCTCTCATAGTGCTTCTAATCGTTCCAATGACGTATGTCAATGTCAGGATGTGGTGGCACATGGGCGTAACGTTAAACCCCTTCTTCGGAGGTAGAATCGGCCGGCCTATATACCCGCCGTGGGGCTTTATATGGTTCCTCACATTAATAGCCGCGTTCTCGAGGTGGAAGCTGCTGAGCATCCCGGAAATCATGGTGCTCGTAGGTTCTCTCTTCGTTATAATGGACTCCGGTTTCTACGCGTTCTGGCTGGAGCCGCTAGCTCTAGCTTACATCGCCCAAGGTGACCCGAAGCTGACTGAGCTCCTCAAGTACATACCCGATGTGTGGGCTCCGAAGAATCCGGCGCTGGCTGCAGGAATGTACAAAGGAGGCTCGACGATACCAGGCGAAATTCTCGGTCCCTTACTCCTGCAGTGTATTTACATGTTCATTTTCCTGACGATGTGCGTCTTCGCAGCCTTAGTTATGATAAGACCCTTCATAGAAGTAGAAAAGTTGACGTTCCCCTCAGCTGTGGTGATCACCCAAACGTTCAAGCTAGGACAGGAGAGCGCGCTGACGAGCTTCGCTAAGAATAAAGCCTTTTACATATTTTTCATAGTCGGCCTAGCAATCGCCGTCCAATCCACGATCAATTACTTCTACCCGATACTCCCCGTGTGGTACGTTTGGGGCCGGATACCCTTAGTCCCCTTAGATCAGTTCCTTAGGAGCTTAAACCCGAGCATACAGGAATGGTGGGCGCTGAGCCCGAGCGATGCTATAATGCTTTTTATTGCGCCTCTCGACGTAACAGCGAGCGCGGTTATCTGGGGCATTTTCAAGTGCATCATCTGGCCCTTCATAGCGGTAGGATCAGGCCTCATTCCGCGGGGCGCTCACCCTGACACGGGCCCGATAAAGTTGGGCTGGTTTGTGGGCAACACGCTTCTCGCGTTAGGGTTCTGGTCCGTAATTTTCAGGTGGGACGTCTGGTCGAGCTCTTTCAAAAGCCTCTTTAAGGGCGCATGGAAAGCTGCCGGCGAGGGAAGGCTCAGCGAGCGGATGATGTGGGCTGGGCTCGTAGGCAGCTGGCTCATCTACCTATTGCTCTTCGTAGCTCTCGGCGCGCACGCGGGCTTCGTGCTGCTGTTCCTCTTAATATACTTCTTCGCTTTTGTAGGCCAGTGCAAGGTATGGGGCGAGTGCAGCATGTGGCCGATACCCGGCGCGGACTGGTTGCCACCTCGCCTTGTGTTCCAGACGGCTTACTCTTTAGGCGTGCCGAACCCGTGGCCTAGCACTACGTGGTGGGCTACAAAGGCGGCTACTCGAATCTCGCACCATATACCGCAAGCCACATGGTTCCCGTGGGGCCCCCTCACTATGTACAAGGCAGCTAGGGACTCGGGGACGAGCGAGAGGGACCTCTTCATCGGGCAGCTCATCGCAGTGTTCTTAGCCAGCTTCGTGGGCTTACCGATGTGCTTAGCCCTGCTCTACGCGTACGGCGCCGACGTCTTCTTCACGAAAACGCCTTACATAAAAGTGTGGGGAACTGTAGCCGGCGCCAGGGAGGTTCCTGGTGTAGTCACTGCAGAAACCTTGTACAGCCCCGTAGAGCTAGCGCACTTTGCTGCAACCTTCGTGGTCGTAGGAGCGCTGTGGTACTTACGCGCGAGGTTCCCCTGGTTCCTCTTCAACCCTGTAGGCTTATACCTTGGTGAGGGCACGTACCTCGTCGCCGCCCTTCCCGCGTTAGTAATCAAGCTCCTAGTGCTGAAAACCCTCGGCGTCTCATGGTACGAGAGGAACGCTCTCCCAGCTGCTATTGGGTTGCTCATCGGAATAAGCTTCGGCGCCTTCGTGTTCGGTTCGGCAGCAGCACTGATTCGTTAACAAAAATATTTAAAATATTTTCGATTTTTCATAGATTACATTACTGAAACACTTTATAGCTTACTCTCTTGATAGTTAATCACCGGAGCGAACCTTAGTGATCACTTGACAACATATTTTTATTTAGACCGATTTTAGTTGCGTGCTGTCGACTTTCTTCCTGCTGCTCTTTTTCACGCTAATACGAGGATACAGTTAGGGGATTAAACGGTCGATGGCGATCTAAGCTTTTATCAGCTCATATGTGGTACATTTTGTTATGATTTTAGAAATAAACTTTGTCGTAATAAAAAGTAAGATAAAAATCAGCAAGATTGCGCATACGTTAGCTCATTTTTCACCTTTTCACTTTGCTCACTTCTTGTAGCGTGCTAGCGGAAGCTTTTTCTATCCGCGAGTACACTAAGGCGCGTGCCGAAGCTCGCTGTTCTCGGGGGAGAGCCCGTCAGGAGGCAGCCCCTGGGCAAGTGGCCGATCATCACGGACGAGGAGGTAGAGGCCGTCACGAGGGTCCTGAGGAGGGGGAAGCTGTTCGCGTCCATGTACAGCAGCGAGGAGGTAGCGAAGTTCGAGGAGGAGTTCGCCGCCGCTGTCGGCGTGAAGAGGGCGGTGGCGGTGAGCTCGGGCACCGC
>JAJHRM010000364.1 GCA_020832965.1 Thermofilum sp.
CTGGAGGTCGTGAAGCAGTACCTCCGCGCTGTTGAGGGGGCGTGCGCGGTGTGGGTAACAAGCCCTGTGTACGGGGGGGTTAAGGTCAAACAGGCGTACTTAAACGAGGTGCGAGGGGAGCTGGAGCGCGACGGGCTTCTCCTACTCGACAACGCGTGGGGTTTCGGCCGCTTGGAGTACGGCGGCTTCGACATCGCGGTTAGGAGCTCGCACAAGCTTGACGGCGCCCCTCAGCCAGCCTCGGTTATAATAATAGAGAAGAACTCCCGTGTGTCGCGTTTCGTGGATCTAGCATACCTGATGACGGAGACGACATCTCCGCCTTTCCACATAGCTTTTGAGACAGCGCGCGTGTACGGGGTCTATCTGAAGACACGGCTCGAAGAGTGCGTGCGTGGTCTCGCGGAGGCTGTGATCAATAAGTTGAAGGAGATCGGATTGAGCGTGCTCACGAATGAAGAGCTGGAGAGGAAGCTGGGGGGCGACTCCCAGTACTACGATCTCGATCCCGTGCAAGTTATGGTGAACGTTGGGAAGAAGAACGGCTTCTCCGTAAAGCAGCTGCTGGAAAAGCGCGGGATTTTCCTCGAGCGGGCGGGACCGCGCTCCGTGGAGCTCCTCGTGACGATCAACTTGCTCGATGAATACGCGAAGAGCGAGGATGTGCTGAGTACGTTGGCTGAGGAAATCTCGACGGCCATCGATAGTGCGGATGACAGGGAGGTGGATCCCCGCCCGGTCTACAACTTTAAGATCGTGGAGATTCCGACTAAGATCGCCTTCGTACCATTAGACGATGCTGAAGGAGAGATCGCCGCTGCCCCGCTCGTCCCCTATCCCCCGGGCATTCCGGTCGTCGTGCCTGGGGCACGGCTGACGAAAGAGGTTATCAGCTACATAAGGGACATCCTACAGCTAGGAGGCCACGTGGAGGGGTTTGTCGAATCAAACCTGGTAGCCGTGGCTGCCAAGACTTCAGAAGCACCAGTCTAGATTTTTCCTTCATTTAATTTATTTTTTATTTTATTTTTTAATCTGCTCAGAGTCGTTAGCCGAATCCATGCGCGGAGCTGAGAAACTCGACCTGCGTGCTGGAGGGCTTTACCGCTTATCATTCTGAACGGCGAAGCTGAAGGTGCGCCTTTACCGGTCGACGGAGAGGGAGGCGCGAAGCCGGTTAGGGTGTTAGGACTGGTGACGAGCATCCTAATGTTCAGTAACACGGAGGGCGTTTAAGCAAGCGCACGGTTGAGCTCGAGCCGTTTTCCTAAAGCTTCACATACAGGGCTCTCTTCACTAGCTAAGGATTCGGATACGCTCACATACAAACGGTAAGGTAGCTGTACGCTAGCAAGCGAAGCTTGGACGACTATCAAAAAGCTGTTAGCTGATCACTGCCAACAGTAAAGGATCAAAGAAGCGCAGAAGATCGCTGCCAGAAAGTTGTAAATTGAAAATAGTTAAATATATTTATTAACTATAAAGAAAATCTTTTTAACAACAGGAGGGGGTCCATCCCGATGCCTAGGATATACCTCGATATGGGGATAATACCCTGGCTGGTCGCTAAGCTAGACAATAATGACTTTAAAGGAAAGTTTAAGGAGTTGATAGAGGAGGTTAAAAGTAACTTAAATGACGCGCACTTTGTTATGTCTGCGCCTGAATTAGATTCGGTTGAGCTTCCTGAGAATCTCTCGAGAGAAGAAGTTGTAATTGCGATTGAGCCTCGTGGATATTCAAAGATTTTCCCACCTGAAATTCAGCAATTAGATAGTGAATATGATAGAATTGGGAGCTTTTGCCCTTTGAGAGGAAGAGATCTTTTAAGGAACTTTATCGATCAGTTATCAGGTTATGAGGGTGTACTCCTTGATCTCACTCACTTCTACGCTTTCGAAAGCGAGACAGGGACTTTCAGCTGTGCTTGTGAAGAATGTATGGAAGAGTACGAGAAAGAACTAGAGATAGTAATAGAGGATCACAAAGACGAACTGAAAGAAGCCGATCTTTTTGAGCTCTTTGACCCGAAGAGAGTACTTGAATGCGTAGAAGCTGGCGCGCTGAAAAGCATTGTAAAGAGCAGGGATGAAAGCTCGTTCTCGACGTATAAGTTAAAGGATTTGCGGCAACTATTGCGAATCGCTGAGGGAGAGTCTCATGAGCTTGCCGCAAGTTTCCTCTTTTTAAAAGCGAGGAGCAGAGTGTGCGCGCGAGCCATAGCGGACACCCTGGAGAGTTTTGAAGGACTTCGGGCGGTTGCCGTGGATAACAGAGAAAGTGTAGTGGGATGTTCTGCCGCTGCTTTTTTGCAAGCACGTAGCATCGATGAGGTATGGGTTGAATACCTCATCGATGCGTGTAATTTGGGAAAGAAGGTTAGGTATTATAACCTTGAGGGCGGTCGCCGAATTGTTAGCGATTTCGATTATATTCTTTATAGTATCATAAGACCGCTTAAGATGAATATTAAATTGCCAAAAAGGTTTCTCATGAAAAAGATTATGCAAATAAGAGAGATAGAACAAATCCTGGAGATTGCTGTAGCTAGCAATTTTATTCCAAATACATTATTTTTAAAAGAAAATAAAGGAAACTACGTATTTTTTGGGTATCCTTCACGTATATTATATTTCATAAGGAACTTTATAAAATTCATTATTAATGAAAGCGGAAAATTGTATTTAAAAGAGGATTCTGCTGAAAGTGAAATAGGGAATGAAAAGAGAATACATAACTATTATCATTAAAAATACGTGTTTTGTATATAATACTTTTCTTTTCAATTGCTATTTATAAAATAACCTTTTTGTCTCATTTTATGCGCACGTTCATTGCTTTGTCTTCTTAGTGTTTCAGCGATATCAGCGTAGCCTAGGTAAGC
>JAJHRM010000365.1 GCA_020832965.1 Thermofilum sp.
TGGAGTAATCAACCTTGTTTTCAATAAGGGAAGAGCTATCCCGATGATATTAGATAATTCAGTGACAGCTATGACAGGGCATCAGCCCCATCCTGGCACAGGCGTTACAGCTGTTGGAGAACCCACAGTTAGAATCCTGCCCGAGAATATTTTGAGGGCAATAGGGTTTGAAACCTTCGTAATCAATCCTTTAAAGGTTAAAGACTCTATCTCTGTACTCGCGAAAGCTCTTGAAGAATTCAAGGATGGGAAAAACATTGCAATAATATCCAGGGCCCGTTGCGCTCTCGAGGTCTTAAGGGATGCTAGGAAAACTAAAACAGTACTCCCCGTGTACAAGGTAGACCCAGGGAAGTGTACAGGGTGTTTGGCCTGTGTCAATTTGTCCGCGTGCCCAGCACTCGTAGTGGAGCCTGACAGTAGGAAACCAGTCATCATTGAGGAATTGTGTGCAGGTTGTGGCTTATGCGCAAGCATATGCCCGTTTAATGCTATCAGCGTTGCCAATACCCCAACACAGGACTGGGAGAAACTATGGTAGGTGGTCCTGATGAAGAGCCGGTTTAATCTAATACTAGTAGGAGTCGGTGGACAAGGCTTAATCACTCTGGGAAGGTTGATAGGCGAAGCCTGCATTAGGGCAGGCTTGAACGTTACAGTTGCCGAAGTCCACGGAATGAGCCAGAGAGGCGGAAGCGTCGTCGTTCATGTTAGAATAGGCGAGGGGGACTCCCCTGTGATACCTCTTGGGGGAGCACACCACATTATAGCCATGGAGGTTTTGGAAGCAGGGAGATCGGCAAGATATGCTAATAGGGACACTGTGATGATTGTAAACGATCTGCTACTTCCGCCGCCCCTGGCCAAGCATCCTGGCAAGAAAGAAGTGATCGATGCTTTGAAAAGCAAATTAGAAAGAGTCTATATATACGATGCGGAAGGAGTTAGTAAGAAAATTATGGGAACGCCCATATCATCCAACATTGCACTTCTCGGATTCAGCTTAGGGGTTAACCCCGCGCTTGAAAGCCTAATAAGCCGGGTCGCGGTCGAAAAAGCCTTAGAGGCCATCTTCAAGGAGAAGGCTCTCGACTTAAATAAGAAAGTGTTTGAAGAAGCGTTCAGGGAGGGAAGATCGACTATTGGGGGATGAAAAAAACTTAATTCGTGAAAGAATTGAAGAAGCAATAGACTTGATCGATAAATTGGAGAGAACCGTGTCAAGGCTTCAATCGGGAGAGAAGGTAACCCCTGGAACACTGTTTCAAATTTATGAAACCTTAATTACTCTTCGCGAGAAAATCGTTGATATTAGAAATTTAACCTAACCCTCTTTTTCCTCTACATTACTCAAATCTTGATATGGCCTATATGTGTAAACAGTGTTAACTTCCTGAGGGATAAGCTTTTCAATATATGCGTGGGGAGATGTGAAAACGATCTTCGACGCTTTAGCAATAGTTTTTACGCTGGTCAGCCTTGATAACCATGCTTCCACGGTGTTTAAAACATGGACGTGAGTTTTAAATAAGTAGGTTTTACGCGCGTTCAACTCGCTTATCCAGATGTGTCCTCTACCGCCAATCGAAAATAGGTTTACGCAGTGTGCGTTTTCAACGAATAACGGGTTTTTCACGGGCATTAGAAGGCAGTTTTCCCCTGCCAAGAGAATTATTTTACCTCCTCCTAGAATAATGACTTCACGACCTATGATCAGCTCCGCGTCTACGAATCCCTTTATCACTATTTCCCCGCAACTCACTACATGGTCTCGGAACCCATTTAGATAGTAGCTAGCTTCGCAAACACTGGTATCCTTGTTTATCATCTCCATCATCACTTTTTATGAGATAGTATTGAAAGGAATATAATAAAATGACTGTGTGAATGGTGAATGAGGTAAGCAATCCATGGAGTTAATAGGTATTGATGCGCTGGTTATCGATAGGATGTCGAGGACTATTCAGAGAAATAGGGAGAGAATGGAAAAAATAGATTTGTTTGACCCCAAATTTTATCCTTCCAAAGACGAGGGCGAGGAAGAAGTACTAAGATACTTCACTGTAATGGTCGCCATGGATCACCGCTTGAGTCGACCTGGAAGAGTGTATGAAGCATGCCTAGAGGATGGTTGCTACAAGGGGGCTGATCTCCTCTACCGGCTTGGTAAGAAGAAATTCGACGAAAACCCTGATTTCTTCACCCCTGAACATTTATCAAAAATTAAGAAAGAGGACGTTGAAAAATGGCTGAGCGCTGGCAACGCTCGACCTGTAGACATCGAATTAAGAACCTATCTTCTGCGGGACCTAGGTGTGAAGTTAATCAAGTTGTACGATGGGAAAGTCTCGTCACTCTTAGAGGCAACTAATAATAGGCTCCACGGAGATGGAATAAACCCGGGCCTCGCAGACCTCCTAAGAGTTTTCAGGGCTTACGAGGATCCAGTCGAGAAGAAATCAATGCTTCTCGCCAAGTTTCTCTATTTCAGAGAATTGTTTAAACCCTTAGACAAGCCCTACATACCTGTCGACAACCACTTGACACGAATCGCGTTGAGGACAGAAATGGTAGTTATCTCTGGTAGGTTGTGGAATGATATCGTAAATATGAGAGAAGTGACAGCGAGCGACGATATTTTGATTCGTTTAATCGTGAGAGAAGCCTACGGGCTACTTTCGGAAAAGAGTGGTCTGAGTGTTTGGGAGCTTGACGACCACTTCTGGATACATGGAAGAACGATATGTACTAGAAGTACACAACCCTTGTGTGAAAAATGCATGTTTAAGGGCTTCTGCAGGGCTCGCAAGAACAATGCATTTATGGTGTACGAACACATATATTATAATACATGGTATTACTGAGGGGTGAACA
>JAJHRM010000366.1 GCA_020832965.1 Thermofilum sp.
CTAAGGGCTGAGACTATCCGTTGAAGCTCCCTCGCGAGCGCCTCTTGAGAATCGTCGGCACCAGGCGGCAGGAACGGCACGAAGCGATCGGCCCGCAGCGTGCGCGCCACGTTCACTTCGACCACGTAAGGCCTAGTAGGCCGCGTGAGCGCAAAGATGAGGGAGAGCAGAATCGTAGCGCCGAGGATCACGAGGAAAGGTGCACCCAGCAAGGCGGGCAGGGCTAGGATCCGCGCAGCGAGCAGAGCCACGCCGACGATAACCGCGGCGATCAGCAGCAGCAGGGGGAGGGGGAGCGCGCGACCGCCCACTACCACAGGAGCGTTGCCCACAACGACGAAGACCGCGCGCCTTGCCCAGCGGATCCGGCGCGCCCGGAGCAGCGCAGCGAGCATCAGAGCGGCCGTGACAAGAGCCGCTGCAACCGTCACCGTCTCCGTCATCTTCTCACCCCCTTTCCGCTAGATTGAACTCCCACTGGCCGCATCTCACCGCCTTGACGGGAACAGGCCCCAGCAGCAGCGCAGCAGCGTACCTCTGTCCCCGTGTGTGAATTAGCTGGGGGTTCACGTTCTTAGAGACTTCCTCCGCGAATGTCAGCTCGCTGAGTAGCCTCTCGAGCAGCTCCACTCGCTTGTTCTCGCTATCGGGGCTCTCGAGAACGACGAGGAGAGTGACTTCCTCAGGTCGCTCGAAATCCACGTGGTTCATTATCTCGAAAGCGAATGGGGACTTCAGGTTAACGTTCCTCGCCTGAGACACAAGCCCGATGTCGCTGTTCGCCTCGAGGAAAGCGGGGAAGCAGGCAGGGAGAAAGCCATCGTCCTCGCAGTAGGCGAACGCGAAGTTCTTGAAGATGTTGCCCCAGTCACTCTCCCTCGCAAGCCCCCTGTAGAGCGTCGAGCGGAATTTCGCGATCTGCCCGTAGCCGCCCACCTCTACCATGTTGGGGTCAGCCGGGTACAGAACCGTTGCGACACGATCCGCAGGGATCCTCACCTGAGGAGCGACTGTGCAGCGGTAGCTGCCCGAGAGAAGTCGCAGGTTGTTAGCTATGTTGAGGCGAAAGACGGGCGGCGGGCTCTCACGCGGCAGGCGCACCTCGAAGACTGCGGAGAGGTTAGGCCACGCGTCGAGAGCGTACAATGCCAGGAGACGAGCAGCGAAGGCGGTGCCACCAGTGCACCCCCCATACATGCTCTGGAAGTACCTCCCCGGCATCCGCCTGTCGATTTCAGCATATAGTTCGAGGAATTTCCTTCGGGAATTAGCCGCGTGGCGCTCCGCACGCTCGGTATCGGCGCCGATGGGGAGACTCGAGAGCGGAAAGGCATACGTGGTAGGGCCGCGGAGGGCTTTTGCGAGCTTCGCGTCGTCATCCCCCGACGTGATGTAGATTTCCGGGGAGCCAGGCCGATAGCCGAGCTCCTGCACGGCTAGCCGAACCTTCAGAGCGTCCGTTCCGCCGCCCACATCCACCCTGCTTTCGCGCCTAGCGCGCCGAACCCCTTCGACGATTTCTCGGCTAACGCGCATCATACCTCCTCAACCTTCTTAATGATCTTCCGGACGATGTACGCAACTGCTATGGCGAGCGCCAGCACAGCCACGGCCAGCGCGATGCTCAGCACTTCGAGGGTGGGCCAGTGGTCCTTCGAAACGACGGGCACTTCAAGCGGGCGAGCAGTCCTTGAGCGCCCCTGTTGCACCTCAAGGATGATGACCACTTGCTCTCCCGCCCGCCTCGGCTGCCCTCTGACTCGGAGGAGCGCCACAGTCATGTCGTCGCGAAGCGGGAGCAGCATGCGCTCCGCTTTCGCGAAAAGGATCGAACCGTTGACGAGGCGGACCTCGATGACAGAATCAACCATTCCATAAACGTTTACAATCACTAGATCGGCATATTTAGTTAACTTATCTAATCCTTTCATTACAATTTCTGCCTCTTCTCCTTCGACGACTACAAACCTTCCCTTTAAAAGCGAAAAGCGGAGAGGTCTAATTTCGCTCTCTACACTCGACGCGTACACAAGCAGCACAGCGACTACGGCAGCTCCTACGAGCGCCCCTGCGATTATCGAAATTTTCCGCATCATGGAAGAGGGGGTTTCTGCCAAATATTTAAGTTTTACTGTAGATTATAATGGTTAATTGTTTATAAGCAATAGTTCTCAGTTTCCATCCAGCTGGAAACAATAGAACGAGCAGGGTACTCCGGCGACAGAAAACAGGAACCCGTCAACAGTTAACGCTAAGCACCAACGTTCATCTTCGCGTCGTACTCGACGAGCGCGATAATCAGGGAGGCGGTAGCACTAGTCGCAGGATCCCACCTCCATTCCCCCTCTCTCCCCCTCCGCTCTGCCATACAACCTTTCTGAATAAGTACATCGCAACCCACCCGCGCCAAAATGTCGGCATAATAACGTAGGCGAGGCGTAGCTAATTCGACCATACGCTTCACCCCCTCCTCTTTGCCCACATACCTGTTGAGAGCCTCGTGGCATTTCACCAGCGCTAACAATGCGGGTCCTAGTGTCGAGTAGGTTACATGATAATCACAGATCAATTCTCTATCTGTACATTTCTCAGCCGGCTTTTTAAGGAGCTCATGAACTTTATCCAAAAGAACATTGGGATAGTTATAAATGATATTAGGATACTGTTGTAAACCTAAATAATCGCTCGCTTCGATGAGAGAGCTTAGGGAAAATGCTAGCTCTGATAGTGACGGTTTTGAAGTTTCTTTTTCTAGTTCTTTTTCTTTTCTATCTTCACTAATTCTAGCTTCGATATTCTCAGTCAGAGCTTCAATCTCCTTCAATATTTTTTTCTCTACTTCAGCTTGACTGGTACTTTTCAGACGC
>JAJHRM010000367.1 GCA_020832965.1 Thermofilum sp.
CGTCGATGTCCTTAACGAGCTTCTCGGCTAGCGAATCGTCGAAAACCCCGGCAACCACCATCCTTAATCCGGAGAACTCGACAACGTCTCCTACATCCACCCCCAGCGCGGAGGCGATAGTTTTCGGCAGTAGGCAGCTGGACGGAACTTTTGCAAAGACCGAAGGATCTATGTTTAAATCTTTGAAGCTAGCATTCAGCTCCTCAGCCGACACGCCGATCGTAGCTCTAAACGTCGCTACTCCGCCTTTCTCGCTAGTTAGCGTAAAGAGTTCTCCTCTCAAGGGTGGATACAGCCAGTAACGAGGCGCTACGGCGTAATTCTCACCTAGCAGGCTTTTCAGCACTTCGATGACCATGGGGTCGAGCGGCTCGTTCGAAGGCGACTTCACGAGTATCCCGCTGAAGGGGGCTGCGCTCTCGAAGCTCGATGCGCCCACCTTGAGCACGGGAACCACGGAGGTGAGCGAGACCAGCGACACGACGACGAGGATGACGGTTGCGAGAGTGAGCGCGCTGCGCAGGCGCCTCCTTTTCATGTTCTCCACGCCCGTCGCGAGCGCTGTAACAAAGAGGTCGAATGTCTCCCTCTCGAGAGCGTGAGCTCCGAGCTTAATCCTCCTTGTGTAGCTTAGCGCCCTGTTGAATATCACCAGGAGGAAGAATAGCGTGGGTATCGTCAATGCGGCCATAACCGTGCCTAAACTCAGTGCGTAAACGCTGTAAACCACCGAGAAGCCAGGGTGCAGCACCGCGAAAAGCGCGAACGTGGCGGCAGCGACACCGACTATGTAGGCGATCCTCATTAAACCTCCGCGCCCGAAGAGCAGCTTTTCTGCTATAATAGTAAACGGCACGATCATAAGCATCACCACGAGGGTTGCTGATGCGAAGTCCAAGCTCATCCCCCTTGTGCGCTCGTAGAGCTTTAACGCAGAAGTCCAAGCCGCCCACAGCTCGCCAAAGCTTGCGTTGGCTCTAAAGAGCTTCAATACAGCGTTGAGAAGCGTTTCGCTGATAGGATCCACAACTCCGCTGCTCCTAGCCTTCTCGTACCGCTCTAAAGAGAGGGAGAGGAGCTCGCCGGTATACACTTTAATTGCGTCAGGGAGGAGCGTTACGCTACCGGAAGCTCCCAATTTTATGCCGTTGATCCGGCCATCGCTGAAGTTTATCGCGACAACCGCGCGGCGCTGCTCGCCGCCGAAACTGGCGATTACGCAGACTCTGCTCTCGGGTGGTGCGAAGACCAGTAGTAGATTGTTTTGGTAATCCACGGCGTAAAAGTAGGACTCCGGCGTAGCCAAATTCGGGTAAAAGATTGAGACCGCAAGCGGATAGGGTGAAGAGTACCTCGTGTACGGTACAGGGTAGGAGGGCTTCCCGTACCTGTTAAAGGTGGCGAGCGGCCACGGCTGATCCGGCACCGCGATCGACGGCAGCAAAAGCGCTGAAGCCCTAAACACCACGGCCTTTAGTACCGTCCCCATGAACAGTTTGGGTGGGTATGGTAAGAATTTGCCCAAGCCGTTGGGCCCCATATCTGGCACGTGCGTCAAACGCCCGTTCTCCACCTTGTACGCGTAGACTTCGATGTTCCCCGTGAACGTCTCAGGCGGCGCTAAGCCGACGACCGAAACCCTCCCCTGATCGTCGGTCAGCTCGATTATCTTTGCGTATGGGGGATCGAAGACCGTTATCCCCAGCGAGCCCATAACGTTGTAGTACCAATTCCTCTTCTGCACGATAACCAGAGACCTCGGGACGGCTTTATACAGCGTGGAAACAGTCGGATCGTACTCGATCACCTCGACTACAGCCGTCATGTAGCCGAAACCTCCGTTTGCCGGGTCCACTTCTATCCTTACCGGTTGGGGAGAGCTTTTTTCGAATATCGTGGTAGACCCGCTCAGAATTTTCTCGAGGACGAAAACCGAAAAGCGAGCTTGGGGCTCAACGTTGCCCCAGTTAACGTTCGAGACGTCATTGTGGGGCGTGAAAACCTTCAAGCGCAGATCCTTGAAGGAGAGGAAGGTGATAGCGGGGATCTTTGCCAGCTGGAACGGCTCAGAATCTAAGTAGAACGGTTGAGCGCAACCTATGGCGTAGCCCGTCGAAAAGCTCTGCAGTATAGCGATGCCCGTTGTAGCGTTAAAGAGCATTGCTTCGCTGGAGATACGCTCGCAATCGTGCGGGTAGCGGCTGTAGAATTCTTTCAGCCAACCACCGAGGTCGGACCTCAAATCGCTGTAGAGGTTTATCGCACCCTGAGTCCTCTGCCCGTAGAAGAAGCCTCCCGGGTACACGGCGAGCTTCGGGTTCCCCGACGATAGGTCGAAGTTGAGGACGATGTAGGGGAAAGCGCTCTCGCCCACCCTAGTTCCGAACAGCTGCTTCCCGCCGAAGAAGTAGTCTTCGACGAACCACCTCGCACCCGCCAAACCCTGCCAGTGGCCCGAGAGGAAGAGGAGCCAGACCGTGTACCTCGGCCTCCACTCCTTCAGCAGCTTCGCGAGGTGGAGGAGCAAGCCCACGTTCACAGCCTCCTCCGCGCCCGGCGAGAGAGCCGGCACGACCGAGCCCGAATCCAAGTGCGCGGCCAGAACGACCACCTTCTCCGGCTCGGAGGAGCCGGGGACCCTCGCGACGACGTTGTAAGCCGGCACCTTAACCCACTCGTACCTGCCGGTGATCGTAGCGTAAGCGCCCTTCCTCGCAGCCTCCCTCACGAGGTCGGCCCCCTCCTCCACGTAAACGCGCGGTGTGTCGAGCGGGATCTGGAGGATCTTCCTTAGGGCTGAGAGCCTGTCGGTTGCGGGGCCGAGGAAGACGATGGCTTTCGCCCCCTTCGCCACCGCCTCCA